>JAAWKU010000085.1 GCA_022797535.1 Lachnospiraceae bacterium
GAGGGAGGCGATGCGGTGGCATCGTTGACCGACGACAACGCGGCAGATGGAAATTCAGGCAAGTCATTTTGCGAAATGTGAACGATACGGTACACTAGGCAAGGAGGCTGGCCTGAATATATTGTAAACGCGTTGGTACACTGGTGTCATCAGTACAACGGGACCGTAAGCGGAGTATAGGCGCCGGGAGGGCGTAGAAGGGAGGAGATCCCATGAAATTAAGTGTAATTGTGCCAGTTTATAATATGGCCGGGGAAGGGAAGCTGCGTTTTTGCCTGGACAGTCTGGTGAACCAGACCATATCAGATTACGAGATAATTGCGGTAGATGACGCCTCCACGGATAATTCTCTGGAGATTCTGCGGGAATATGGGGACAGATACCCGGAGAAAGTGCGGGTGCTGGCCCATAAGGTAAATAAACGCCAGGGCGGCGCCAAGAACACGGGACTGCAGGCCGCAACAGGAGAATGGATTGGATTCATTGACAGTGATGACTGGGTGACACCGGACTATTACGAAAAGCTGCTGAATCGCGGGGAGGAGACTGGCGCGGATATGGTGGGCTGTGACTACAGCCTGGTGAACTCCCACACTTTCCAGGTGGGGCAGGTGGTGCAGAATAACTCTTCGGAGCAGACAGGGGTGCTGGACCGGGAGAAGCATGGGAAACTGATTATGCGTTCCGGCAGCATGGTCATCAAGATCTATAAGCGCCGGGTGATCGTGGACAACCATCTGGACTTCCCAGAGGGAATCTTTTATGAGGACAACTGCGCAGGGCCGGTATGGTCCCTGTATTTTACCCGCTTTGAAAGAGTGGAGGAACCGCTGTACTATTATTACCAGCGCCAGACTTCCACGGTGCATCATGTGTCTGAGGAGAAATGCCGGGACAGGATGACGGCGGCGCAGCTGATGCTCAGACAGTGCCGGGAGCGGGGATTTCTGGAGGCGTACTATTCGGAGATCCAGTACCGGTTTACGGAACTGTACTATGGGGTAACGCTGTTTTCCTATATGCTGGGCTGTCCCCGCAAAAAGCTGGCATTCGTGAAGGAGCTGGGCCGGGGGATCAGAGAGGCCTTTCCCGATTTTCAGGAGAATGTCTTTTACAGGCAGTACACGGATCAGGAGGAACAGCGCATGATCGCCTTGCAGATGCAGTCTGACTGGCGCTTTTTCTATTATTACAGGTTGAAGGTATGGGTACGGCGGTGGAGGAAGAGATTACGGAGGTAGAGACAGTGGAGCGTATGGGAAGAAAGATCGCCGGATTGCGGATTCATTGCAGAAAATCGTTCTGGGTGCTGCTGGCCGTCGAACTGCTGGCGGCGGTGTTGGCCGTGGCAGGGCTTTTCGGCAAAAACGCAGTGTATGTATACGACTTGTCCGCAGCTGCCACACTGGGGGAATATGATGCGGAAAGGGGAGTCTTTGCCGCCGGCCCGGATGCCGTACAGCAGGAGGATTTTGTGGTCTTTCGAAATATTTCCGTTCCGGCGGGCACCTATGAGGTCCGGCTGCTCTACGATACAGATGCGGACGCAGTAAATATGTGCAGGGTGAGCGATACCACCATTGGTTTCCGACAACTTTTTACTAATGGGGAGGTGCTATACAGCGGGAAACAGCAGACCAGTTTTATGATGTGGCTGCTTCGGGATACCCAGGGGATGGAGGTTCGCGCCGTCCATAGCGGCGGGAATCTGGCCGTGGGGGGGTTGATCCTGGCGCAGAACAATGCCCTGCAGCGGATCTGGCTGTTCGTGGTACTGGCGGTCAGTCTGCTGACGGACGCTGTCTGGCTGTGGCGGCTCTATGACAGACAGTACGGGATTGGGGAAGTCCGCAAGACCGTGGTTTTTGGATTGGGACTGATTACTCTGTTTGCCTCTCTGCCCCTGATGACGGACTATATTCTTTCCAGCGGGGACGTGGGATATCATCTGATGCGGATCGAGGGGTTGAAGGACGGAATCCTTTCAGGGCAGTTCCCGGTTCGGATTGCTCCCGGGTGGCTGCAGGATTACGGCTATGCGGATGCTGTTTTCTATGGGCAGACACTGCTTCTTCCGGCGGCATTGTTCCGGATGATCGGTTTTACGGTGACCACCAGCTATCGGCTGTTTATCCTCTGTATCAATCTGGCTACGGCCTGGCTGGCCTACTATTGTTTCCGCAGGATTTTTGATCATCCACACATCGGCCTGCTCTGCAGCATGCTTTACACGCTGTCTCTGTACCGGCTGTATAAAATGTACATGCGAGGATCCCTGGGGGAGGCTTTGGGGATGATGTTTCTGCCGCTGATCGCCTATGGCTTCTGGCGAGTTTTCACGGAGGATCACAAAGCGAAAGCATACAGATGGTGCTTTCTGCCCCTGACCATGGGTATGGCTGGGATTGCCCAGACCCATATACTGACCTGTGAGCTGGTGGGGGGATTTACCATTTTTCTGTGTGTTCTGCTGTGGAAAAAGGTATTCCGCAGGGAGACTTTTCTGGCGCTTGCCAAGGCGCTGCTTGGAAGTCTGCTGCTGGCGGCATGGTTTATCGTTCCCTTTCTGGACTATATGCTCACCGGGGATTTTATGATACAGCATGCCCATGAGAGAACCATACAGGAGAGAGGGCTGTACATGGCCCATCTGTTTTCTGTCTATCCGTTTTCGGGAAACAGTGCCTTTCCCGCAGAGGACGGGATGGTAAACGCCATGCCGGTGGGAATCGGCTTTGCTTTGCTGGTATGCCTTTTGCTGTGGTGCTATCTGTTGATCCTGGGCGGGAAAACGCTGCGGGAGAGGGGAAAGCTGGAGGAGAGGTATCTGATCCTGGGCAACATCAGCCTGGGCTTTGCGGCGCTGGCCATGCTTATGAGCCTGTCAGCTTTTCCCTGGAACCGCATTCAGTTTCTTAACAGAATCACAGCCACACTGGTGTCCAGCCTGCAATTTCCGGAGCGACTGCTGATGATAGCGGGAATCGGAGCCGTGCTGGTGGCGGGAACGCTGGCCAGGGCGGCTTATGGCCAGGCGCAGGGAAGCTGGAAGGTGGGCTTCTGGGGAGTGATGGCGGGGCTGACGGTTCTGACCAGCCTGTTTATGCTGGATGACTTCATACGCAGTACCAATTTTGTCAGAATATACAACCCGGAAGGGATGGGGAGCGGATACATCGCCGGACAGGAATATCTTCCCTATGGGACGGATGCCTCACGGCTGCTCTGGAGGCCTCCCGTCGCCGGTGGGACCGTGGAGATAGAAAACTGTGAGCAGGGACCTCTGACCATGGAGGTGAGCTGCCAAAACCCGGGCGGCGAGGCAGGCAGTCTGAATCTTCCCCTGCTGTATTATAAAGGCTATCGGGCCTGGGACAGGGATACGGGGGAGAGGCTGACCGTGTACCCGGGAGAGAACAATACAGTGCACGTAAGCGTGCCCGCAGGCTATGAGGGAACGATACGCACGGCGTTTGTAAGCCCCTGGTACTGGCGGCTGGCGGAGGCGGTGTCCCTTGCATCCGGCATAGGGCTGGCCCTTTGGTACCGGACCGGGCGGAAAAAGCCCGGGAATCGGGAGGAAAAGCCCGTGGACTGAGCGAAAAAGCCGGAGGCCGGAAGGAAAAGCCCGTGGACTGAGGGGAAAAGCCGGAGGCCGGAAGGAAAAGCCCGTGGACTGAGTGAAAAAGCCGGAGGCCGGAAGGAAAAGCCCGAGGGCTGAGGGGAAAAGCCGGAGACTGCGTGAAACAGCTCCAAGACCGATGGGAATGAGAGAGACGGGAAAGGCGGTGTAAGATATGAGAAAAATAGCGATCATAACGGCCAGGGGCGGCAGTAAGCGGATTCCCCGGAAAAATATCAGAGAGTTCTGCGGAAAGCCCATATTGGCCTACTCCATAGAGGCGGCCAGGGAGTCCGGGCTGTTTGACACGGTGATGGTATCCACGGAGGACGAAGAGATTGCGCAGATTGCGCGGAGGTATGGGGCGGAAGTTCCCTTTTACCGCAGCGAGCAGACGGCGGGGGACTTTGCCACCACCAATGAGGTGCTGCTTGAAGTGCTGGAAGAGTATGAGAAGCGGGGAAAACAGTATGACCTGGGGTGCTGCATCTATCCCACGGCTCCCTTTGTGACGGCGGACAAACTGAAATGTGCCGTAAAACGTTTGGAGAGCAGTGACGCGGATACACTGATTCCGGTGGTAAGTTTTTCCTACCCTCCCCAGCGGGCCATGGTGGAACGGGAAGGGCGGCTGGTGTTTTTGTATCCTCAGTATCTGGACAGCAGGTCTCAAGATTTGGAACCGCATTATCACGATGTGGGGCAGTTTTATCTATTTTATACAGAGGCTTTCCGAAAGAACAGAAAGCTGATGGTGGGTAATATTCTCCCCTATGTGGTGCCGGAGACAGAGGTACAGGATATAGACAACCAGACGGACTGGGAGATCGCCGAGCTAAAATACCGCTATATGAAAGAACGGATGTGATAGTGCCGGGTGGTAAGAATCGGACGCCGCTTACAACCGCCGGATGCTGGCAGGGCGGGGGCGGAGCTTGAGACAGGAGAACGGGATGAGTGAGAAGATTGCGGTTTTATCCAATGTAAATATGAGTTATGTGATCCGCCTGCTCAGAAAAGAGTATCAGGTCTACGATGTGGAGGGCTACGGTAACGAACTGGGCATACTGATGAACGGGCAGTCTTCTTATCACGCCTTTGCGCCGAAAATCACATTCCTGATCGTGGATCTGCTGGAGGTACTGGGACATGAACTGGATTTACATGGGATTTTGACACAGGAGGAAGATACCGGGAACCTTGGGGAGTCCGGTAGGGAAGAGGCAAGGCTGTGCGTAACTTTGCCCCGGCTGCGGGACTGGTTTGGGCAGATGGATCACTGCATTCTGCCGGGACGGATTTATTATATTTCCGACGCCTGGCTCTGGGGGCCGGAGACGGGCGCTTTGCCGGAAGCCGAACTGCCCCAGTACCTGGAGACGCAATGGCTGCAGGGCCTTGTATGGCTCAGGCAGCGCCATGAAAATGTGCGTATCTTTCCGTACCGGCAGATCATCGGCAGCTTGGGGGAGGAGAATAGTTTTTCTCTGAAAACCTGGTATCTGGGCAAGATTTTGCACACCAGTGAGGCACAGAAAAGGTTGGCGGAGGAGATCTGCAGGCTGGTGGAGACGGAGACGGGAGTGCCGAAAAAGGTGTTGCTGGTGGATCTGGACAACACCCTGTGGGGTGGCCTGGCGGGAGAGCGGGAGCACACGCCGCTGGAACTGTCGGAGGATCACCGGGGATTGGCCTACAAGAACGCCCAGAGGGTGCTGCGTCTGATGACCCAGTCCGGCGTGGTGCTGGGTATCGTGTCTAAGAACAACGAGGAGGATGCCCTGACCGTGATCCGGGAACATCCCCATATGGTGCTGCGGGAGGAGGATTTCGTCATCAGGCGGATCAACTGGCATCCCAAACATGAGAACATCCGGGAAATTGCGGACAGCCTGAACCTGGGGCTGGATGCCATGGTGTTCTGGGACGACAGCCCTGCGGAACGGGAACTGGTCAGACAGATGCTTCCCCAGGTGGAGGTTCCCGATTTTCCCGAGAGCCCGGAGGAACTGGCTTCGGAACTGGTAAAACTCTATAAAATGTACTTTCGCAAACCCCGTCTGACGGCGGAGGACCGGGAAAAGACCAGGCAGTATGCCCAGAATGAGCAGCGTCATCAGCTGGAAGAACAGGTGGGTGATTTCGCACAGTATCTGCGGCGGCTGCAGATTCAGGCAGAGTCTTTGGACCCGGAGAGGCATATGGAGCGTCTGGTGCAGCTGGTGAATAAAACCAATCAGTTTAATCTGACCACCTTGCGGTACAGTCTGGAGGAAATGCAAAAAATAGTGGCTAATTCTTCCAAAAGGGTGTATCTTTATAGGGTGGAGGACTGCTTTGGGGATTATGGCATTGTGTCGGCGGCCATTGTGGATCTGACGGGGGAAGCGCCTTTGATCGAAGAGTGGGTGATGAGCTGCCGGGTTATGGGCAAACAGGTGGAGGACGCGTTGCTGGGACATATGGAGACGGATCTTCTGGCGGCGGGCTATGGGCAGCTGCGGGGACGGTATGTGCCCACGGCAAAAAACAGGCCGGTGGAGCAGCTCTATGACCGGCTGGGATATCAGATGGTTGCCCAGGGGAGCCGTGGAGAGAAGGAATACTGTATCCTGCTGGCTGATCGGCCCCACAGGGCGGATCATGTGACATGGATGGGACATGTGTAACAGAAGCTGCCGGGAGTAATCACACAGCAGGCTTCCGGGAATATGCGGATTATACCGGGAAGCAGGGATAACCCCATGGAAACCTTCAAGGAGAAGCGGACCGCGCCCCGGTGCAGGGTTCGGGAGATTGGGCAGACGGGAGTGGAAATGAAAGAGAACATAAAAGAGAAAATTATTGCGCTGATTACAGAGATTCTGCAGGTGCCTGAGGGCATGGTGACGGAGAACACCCTTATGGAGGATCTGGAGGCATGGGATTCCGTGGCCCAGGTCATGATTATAGGGGAACTGGAGTCCCGGCTGGGCATCTCCGTGCCCCTTGACGAGGCCATGGAGATGACAGGGGTTGCGGATATTTTAGGCAGGCTGTAGGCTTGCAGGCTGAGGGAGAACAGGCGGTTTTGAACCGTTTGGGCGCAATAGATCTCCACAGGCTTACGAGAACATTTGAGTACGGCGCGGGAGCGGTTTGAACTGCATCCACGCTGCTATAAAGAGGTAGAAATGAGAGTGACAGTGCGGAAAATCCGGGAGGCGGATTTGGAAAGAATAATGAACTGGCGCATGGATCCCGAGATCACCCGGTATATGAACACGGATCCCCGACTGACCCTGGAGGGGCAGAAGAAATGGTTTGCGGCTGTCAGGGAGAACCCGGATGTGCGTTACTGGATGATTCTGGTGGACGGGCAGGAGGCCGGTGTCATCAATCTCACGGGACTCACTCGGGGGGATGGGGTGCTGGGCTGGGCCTATTATGTGGGGGAGAAGAAGCTGCGGAGCCTAAAGACGGCGCTGACGCTGGAGATGAGCCTGTATGATTATATTTTTGACACACTGCACAAAAAGGCGCTGATCAGTGATGTGTTCACACTCAACAAAGGGGTGATCCAGCTGCATCTGCTGTGCGGCTGTGAGGTGGTGGAGGAAAAGAAGGCACATATATGTAAAAATAATGTATGTTATGATGTGACTTTTATGCGCATGACCGGAGAGCGCTGGCAGCAGGTGCGTACAGGCAAAAAATATGAGAAAATTTCCTTTGAGGATTGAGGAAAGTTCCTGATCCTTATACAAATTAACGCAGTATGGTGGGACAGGCCTGCCAGGCGCGGGAGAGAGGATGGCTATGGAGAAAGAAATCCGAATCGGCAATAAAGTGATCAGTGAGGATTCCCCCACTTTTATTGTGGCGGAGATGTCCGGCAATCATAATATGGATTTTGACCGGGCGGTGGAGATTCTGAAAGCAGCCAGGGAGGCGGGGGCGGACGCTGTCAAGATCCAGACCTACACGGCGGACACCATCACGCTGGACTGTGACGATCCCTGTTTTCAGATTACCCAGGGAACGCTGTGGGATGGAATCACCCTGCACAAGCTGTATCAGACAGCTTATACGCCCTGGGAGTGGCAGCCCAGACTCAAAAGAATGGCGGAGGATATGGGATTGATCCTTTTTTCCTCGCCATTTGATTTTTCCAGTGTGGATTTCCTGGAAGAGATGGAGGTACCGGCTTACAAGATCGCTTCCTTTGAGATCACGGATATTCCTCTGATTCGCAAGGTGGCCCGGCTGGGCAAGCCGGTGATCCTGGCCACGGGTATCGCCCGTCTGGCGGATATTGAACTGGCGGTGCAGACTTGCCGGGAGGAAGGCAACAATCAGGTAATCCTTCTGAAATGCTGTTCGGCCTATCCCACCCCCTACGAGGATGTGAATCTGCGCACAATCCCCCATATGGCGGAGACTTTTCACTGCCTGACAGGATTGTCAGATCATACCATGGGCACAGCGGTGGCCACCGGCGCCGTGGCGCTGGGGGCCAGGATGGTGGAGAAGCATATGACCCTGCGCAGGAGTGACGGCGGCCCGGACACCGCGTTTTCCATGGAACCACAGGAGTTCAGGGAGATGGTTGACAATATCCGTATCCTGGAGAAGGCGCTGGGGAAAGTGTCTTACGACCTGTCTGACAAGCAGATCAGGGAGAGGGAGCACAGCCGTTCCCTGTTTGTGGCCCGGGACATGAAGGCAGGGGAGGTATTTACGCCGGAGAATCTGCGTTCCGTGAGACCTGCAGACGGACTGCACACCAGGTTTTATGAGCAGCTTCTGGGCAGGAAAATCACCCGGGACGCCAAGCTGGGAACCCCCATGACCTGGGATCTGGTGGGAGAATGAAGCCGGAAGCCGCCCGGGTGGAGGCAACGCCTGATAGAGAAACGAGGCTGGAAGCCGCCCGGGTGGAGGCAATGTCTGGCAGAGAAATGGGGCCGGAAGCCGCCTTCGGGGAGGCAGGCCTGGAACGGGAGGAGACAATGGCGGCAGAGAATAAGGCGTATATCGTGATCCGAGCGGACGGGAATGCGGATATAGGGGTGGGCCATCTGATGCGCTGCCTTACCATTGCGGAGCAGGCAGGCGGCCCGGGCGGCGTGGCTTTCTGGTGCGCGGACGAAGGATCTGCGGCCCTGGTTCGGGACAGAGGATATACGGCCCTGGTATTGGGGACGGATTACCGTCACATGGTGCAGGAACTGCCCCAGCTGGAGACTTTGGCCCGGGATCTTCGGCCAGGCGCGGTGATCCTGGTGGACAGCTATTTTGTTACGGAGGAATATCTGCATGCCCTGGGGACATATGCCAGGGTGTATCTGCTGGAGGATATGCCGGGCCGGGTCTGGCCCGTGGATGGGGTGATTAATTACAATGCCTTTGCGGACAGGGGCTTTTATCAGCAGATATACAGGCAGACGGGACAGACTGTCAGCCTGTATATCGGGGCTGAGTATGTGCCCCTCCGCCCTCAGTTTGCCGGTCATGCCTGCCAGGTTCGGGAACGGGCCCGGGAACTGCTGGTGACCACCGGCGGCGGAGACCGGGAGAATATAGCCGGAAAGATTTTGGAGACAATAGGGGATGGTATGTGCCGCATTCATGTGGTGTCCGGTCCCTACAACCCCCACAGGACATGGCTGGACAGTTATGCGGCGGATCACCCTTGGGTGACGGTATACCGTCAGGTGACCCACATGGCGGAACTGATGGCGCAATGTGATCTGGCGGTGACGGCGGGAGGCACCACCGTGTATGAATTGTGCGCTCTGGGAGTGCCCTTTGTATGTTTTTCCTATGCGGAGAACCAGGAAGCGCTGGCGGAATACGCAGGTACCCGGAAAGCGGGTCTGTATGCGGGGAAATACCATCAGGATCCGGCAGGAACATTGGACAGTATAGGAAGTCTGGTCCGGCTTGCGGCGGTAGATTCGGAGCTGCGCTGGCAGATGTCCTGCAGGGCCAGGCGGCTGGTGGATGGCCGGGGAGCGCGACGGGTGGCAGAGGCGCTGCTGGGAGCCGCCAAGTGCGGGACGGAACATATCTGACAGTGCCGGAGCCAATGTGCAGGCAGCTGATTTTATAAGAGCAGGCTCTGGAGGCAGGTCCCGAAAGGACGAATCGCAGGGGCCGGCGGGAAAATGCCGGTGCGGGACGGGCGGAAAGCGGCAGGACTATTAAATCGGGGAAGTGAGGACGATTTGGAGGCAGGGAAACGGAAAAAAGGAAGAAAACAGAATCTGGTATATGGTATCTGCGGTCTCCTGCTGACGCTGGTGCTGCTGCCTCTGCTGCTGCGCCGGGAGCGGCAGGCAGACATACAGGCAGAAGTGCTGTTTCTGGGGGACAGCATATTGGGGCAGTACCGGGATGAGACCGCCATCCCCTCTCTGGTGGCCGGGCAGCTTCGCATGAGTGTGTTCAACGGGAACTTTGGCGGCACCACCATGAGTCTTCAGAACAGGGATGGCCGGGAGGTTTACTACCAGGATGGGCTCTCTTTTTCTCAACTGGCCCAGGCCGTAGCGACCCGGGACTTTGGGATGCAGCAGACCATACGCACCAAGGACTATGTGACCATGCATTTTGGTGACATCGTGGATGAATTGGACAGAGTGGACTTTTCCTCGGTGAGGACGCTGGTCGTCAGTTATGGGATGAATGACTATGTTACGGGCAGCCCCATCCGCACTCCCGGAGAAGCGGAGGATGCCTTTTCCATGGAGGGGGCCATGCGCATGGGAATACGTTCCCTGCAGCAGAGTGATCCGGCCCTGCGGATCATCTTTGTGAGTCCCACATACTGTTGGTTTATAAATGATGACGGAAGTGTCACCAGCACCTGTGAGAACCGGGATTTTGGCGGAGGTTTTCTGGAGGATTATGTGGAGGCCCAGCGAAGGGTGGCCCAGGAATGCGGCGTGGAATTTCTGGATTTGTACCATGCGTATTATCCCCATGAGAATCCCCAGGACTGGCGTCTGTACACCAGTGACGGTATGCATCCCAACCCTGCCGGGCGGCAGAAAATCGCGGAAACCCTGGCGGCATATCTGCAGGAATAAGGCCATAATGCAGATTTACCCCGAAGTATGTGGGGAAGAAGTACGGGTGTAAGAACAAGACTTTTGAATATGAAATATAAGTCCGCCGGAGCGGGCAGGGGGTATAAACTATGAAAAATCCCACGGAGACATGGAACAACATACGGAGACATTGCAGGAAGGAATGGAAGCTGGCTTTTTTCAGCACATTTCTGCTGGGCCTGCTGATCCATATGCCCATTATGCTGCGGGATATTCCCAACCACGACGGGCTGGCCAGCATGTATTTTGACCAGAATATGATTACCTCCGGCAGGTGGTTCCTTACCGTGGCCTGCGGCATATCTTCCTACTATACGCTGCCCTGGCTCATCGGCCTGCTGGCCATGCTGTATCTGGGTATTGCGGCGGCGATGCTGGTGGAATTCCTGGAGGTGCGGCTGGGCTGGGCGGCGGTACTGGTGGGCGGCCTGCTGGCAGCCTTTCCATCTTTGGCCTCCACTTTTGCCTATGTATTCACCATGGACGGCTATATGCTGGCGGTGCTGCTGGCGGTGCTGGCGGTGCTTCTCACGAAAAAATACCGTCTGGGCTTTCTGCCCGGGGCGCTGTGCCTGGCCTGCAGCCTGGGTATCTACCAGTCTTATCTCCCTTTTGCGGTATTGCTCTGCCTGTACGGCATTTATATGATCGGGACGTCAGAGGACATCCTGCGCAATAAAGTTAAAAAAGGCTTTTCCTATGTATGGATGGGGGGCCTGGGAGTGGCTTCTTACTATGTGATCCTGCAGGCGCTGCTGCGTCTCCAGGGCAGGGAACTGGCTTCTTATCAGGGGATCAGCGGCATGGGCAGCGCTCCCCAGGGAGGCCTTTTTGAGACTGTCCTGCATATGTACCGGGATTTTTTTGCCTTTACTCTCAAGGGAAAGGTATTTATGAACAATCCCTTTGCCTGGGGGGCCATGCTGACGCTGGGAGTCTGTGTTCTGGCGGTACTGCTTGCTCTGTGCGGTAAGAAAAAATGGTGGAAAAGTTTATGGTTTTATTTGATAATTGCAGTTACCCTGGCGGGCCTGCCTGTGGCCATGAATCTGATTCTGGTGATCTCGCCGGATGTTACCTACCATCTGCTGATGCGTTACCAGTGGGTACTGCTGCCCATCTGCATGGTGACGGCAGTCAGCAAGCACAGTGGGCGCATGCCATGGGCATCCTGGCTGGGGCTGGCATGCGGCCTGGTGCTGATATTTAATTATGGAGTGATGGATCAGATCGCCTATTCCAATCTGGAGAAGAAGTACGAAAAGACCTATGCCTATTGCATCCGGCTTCTGGATCGGATCGAGCAGACGCCGGGGTACTATCAGGGTATTCCCATCGCCATGATCGGCGTGGTGGGGGATGAGTCCTATCCGTCCACGGATCTGACAGGGGATGTGACGGCGGGCATGATCGGCATGGGGGGAGACAGCCTGTTGTATACAGGGGCCAATTATCAGGCATTTATTCAGAATTACCTGGGAGCGACCCTGAATATCCTGCCGCCGGAAGCCATGGAGGACATATATTATAGTGAAACTTACCGGGAGATGGAGAGCTTTCCGGGGGCGGATTCCATTCGGATCATGGACGGGGTGATGTATATCAAGACAGAGAACCGTGAGTGAGAGCACAGAGTTGTAAACTATTCTTAGAATAATTTACAACTCTGTGCTTTTTTGGGTCAATAGAATTTTGTGTATAAGGTTTGTGATAAGCCATAAATTAATGGTACAGAACTTGCTAGTATTGACGAAAACCATTTTATCATAGGTTAAAATAATGTTGACATATGTCACATACAGTGCTAAACTACAGATACGGAAAAAATTGGTACAATATAAAAGGGGATAATGTGCCTTGAAAATCTAATACGCTATCTTCTGCCTTTGCAAGGGGGTAATGTTTTCTGAATACATATTTAGATAAGTCAGATATTCTGAAGCTATATATTAAAATTGGACAGCCGTTTCAAATCAGGCTGCGTGGTGTCAGTATGCAGCCGGTTTTATGGGATGAATTCTTATTTAGCCTCACTCCAGAGGAAATGCTGGAGATTAAAAACCGATATGGCGGAACACGCTGCAGCGAACTCCCGGTAATTCTTATGTTCCCCGCAGGGTTATCTGCGGCCCGTCATATTCTGCAATCGCCGGGGCAGGAGTTACATTGCGGAAACTGTCCCACGCTGAACCTGTTGAGCATTATGCCCAATGGTGATTTCGGTCTGTGCGCGGATGCTGAAATGCACGAACCCTTGTGTTTTGGGAATCTCTTTGAACAGGATTTATCCACTGCCTGGTCCTCCCATCCGCTCTTACTGTCATTGCGGGAAGTCGTGCCCGATCAGCTGGAGGGTGTTTGCGGAAAATGTATGGCAAAAAAGATGTGCAGAGGAAGCTGCCGTGCGGCCGCCATATCTGAAGGAGGGAAACTCTCTTCGCCGCATCCAATCTGCCGCTGGCTGCATGAGAAGAAAAAGTTCCCGCTGGCAATGGGATCAGGGACATCACTTTCGTGAAAGGCGGATCTGCGTATGAAATCCAAGGATGAGAAACTCAAAAGAAATAAACCCGGCCTGCCCTGTTTTTTTCGGAACATTTCCTTCATTGCCCGAAACGCCGGGGGCGTATTTGTGCTGGAGATCCTGTTTTTCACGATATCCGGTCTGCTGCCGCCTCTGAATGTGGCGGCTATATCGCTGATTATATCCGGCGCGGAAGAAATACTGGGGGGTATGGCGTTTTCTCAGACCACTCTTCTGGCAGGACTGATCCTCTTTGGCATATCTCTGTTTACCCAGCGGATGATTTTGCTGGGACAGATGCCATTGTCAACGGTTTTTCAGTATCGGATTAAGAATCGGATTGACCGACTGGTGGTGGAAAAAGCAGTTTCTCTCCCCTATGCCAATATAGAGGATCCTTCATTTCAGACAAAACTGGAAGGGATACGCCGTTTTGCCGACAGACTGCCCAATCTGCTGTTTCAGACATTATCCATGTTTCAGGCGGTATTATCATTGACCTTTTTGGTCCTTCAATTCCAGGAACAGACATGGCTGATCCTGCCTCTGGCGCTGGGACAGCTTCCCGGGTTGGCAGTCTCTCTGCGCATCAGCCGCAAACAGCATGAATTGAATCTGCGGCAGATGGACGGGCGGCGAAAACAGGATTATTATGTAAAGCTGTCTACCGGCACAC
>JAAWKU010000086.1 GCA_022797535.1 Lachnospiraceae bacterium
AATGCCAGCGGCGTCAATGTAAATAGTATGGACAAAGATAAGATGTTAGAGTATATTGTTCTATATGAAATGATCTATCCGGAATACGGGGGCAAAATAGATCAGCTATTGCAATCGGATGACGTGCTTACAAAAGAGGATCGGACCAGGATAAAATACCTTGCGTATACAGCGGAGGAGCCCTGTAAAGCCGTTTATTTCAAATATATAAATGAATATCAGCTCGGTTCTATTGGAGGCGGAAACGTAAATGTTTCCCATTATAGTCCGAGCAGTAATAAAATCTTCTTTACAGACGTCAAAAGTCCTTTCAGTGGGGACAGCAGAGGCCCCTATACAACCTGGTTTCATGAGAGCGGACATGCCACGGACGGCAACGCGGCAGGTAAGGGTGGATACTATTGCACAGAATATAAGATATATCTGGAGTATTTCGGGAGGGAGGTTACTCTGCAGGAAGCAATTTACGCGGATGTATACGATGATATCCGTGATGTGATTCAAGCCTATGCTGTGGGAGCGAGTGATACAATACGGGTAGAGGCGGTGCTGGATACCTTTCGGTATGGTGTGGAGGAACCTTCTCTTACGGATGCGGAAAAGCAAGTGAGAGATCAGGTAGTAGCTTACTACGATAAGGATCTGAGAGGCGCGGTAAACGAAGCGGCATGTGATGTCTATGGAGGGGTAACCAACCTGGAGATTGGCCGAAAATGGGGCTATGGCACCGGCCTTCCTCAACAGATGAAAAGGGAAACATATTAACTGATGAGGAATATCAGGAAGCCATTGATCATTATACATACTGGTATAATTCCAAGGGGGAGGCAACGTTTGCGCAGAGCAGGGAGCTGGTGGCAGAATACTTTTCTTATCATATGACGGGAAATACAGCGGCTTTAGCCTCGCTGAAGGATCATTTTCCCCAGGCGGTACAAGTGCTGGATCAGATGTTTGCGGAAATGGCAAAGGAGAACTGATATGCTGAGAGTAAGGGAAAGAATGGCGATTATCTGTCTGTGCCTGGGCGTTCTGTGCGGCTGCGGCAATCGGCAGAATGTGCCGGAGGACAGAGATGAAACGGTAACGGGATCTTTTTCGGACGAGGGAGCCGAAACGGAGCAGGCCAGGGAGGAGACAGAGATGGATGCCAAAAGAATGACCAGGGAATATATCATTGAAAAGGGTTTGTTTACGGAGGAGGAACTGGCCGGAGTGAATGTGGAGGCCATATTGGAAAGATATAAATGGGTCGAAGGGGATGAAAACCGGCGCACATGGAGGACTATGTTCGAGGTAGAGATACAGGAGCAGCGTACCGCGGCAGGGCTTACGGAAACCATTGACTATTCCTACCTTTCAGAACTTGAAACAAGGGAAAACGGATTATCCCGGGAGGAATTGGGGACTGTGAAAACAGTGGCGTTTCAATATAACAGTGGGACTTCTTTTGAAACGGTGATTCTGGACAGGGAGAAAAGCAGAATGTATCTGGGGGAGGCCTGCGACCTGCTGGCGGCGGATATGGCGCCCCCGGTGTCCCGGGAACTGGACACAGAAATCTGGGACAGCTGTATGGCTTTGCTGGAGACCTGCGATGTGCCAAACTGGAAGAAACACTATCAGGGCGTCAGTGAGGAGGGGACAACAGGCCATTTCTGGTGGCAGCTTACGCTGGAGCTGGAAGATGGAAAAGCCTGCAGTTATTCCGGCATTGGAGTAATGGGGGAAAACGCGCCGAAACAGTATGGCGAGTTGCAACAGGGATTGCACGACTTGTTCGGAGCGGATTGAGAGGGGAAGGAATACGGAAATGACGAAGCTGAAAGCAGGAAAACTTGACAGAAAGTGGTTCGGGTGGAAACATACCTATGATTGAGTTTATGGCGGACAATTTTAATCTGGCCCAAATCTGCCGCTCGGGACAGTGCTTCCGTATGAATGAGCTGGGGGAAAATCGGTACAGCGTGATTGCCGGGAGACAATATCTGGAGATGGAACAGCAGGATGGGAGATGCGTTTTTTACTGCGAGGAGGCAGAATTCCGGGACTTTTGGGAGAAGTATTTTGATCTGAAAGCGGATTATGCCTCCTACCTGGGGAAAATCGCCCCGGGCGACAGCTATCTGAGAAGTGCGGCGGAATTCGGAGCGGGGATTCGGATCCTGCGGCAAGACCTGTGGGAGATGATCGTTTCCTTCCTGATTTCCCAGCAGAATCATATCCTGCGGATCCGCAGATGCATTGATAATATTTGCAGGGTCTATGGGGAAAAGCAATACTGCCGGGGCGGGGAATACCATGCCTTTCCTACGCCCCAGGCGCTGGCGGGGCTTCCCGAGGACGGGCTGATGGCCTGCAATCTGGGCTATCGCAGCAAATATGTGGTGCGTACCGCCAGAGCCGTGGCGGAGGGGGACTGGGATCTGGAAGCAGTGCGTCTGCTCCCTTATCCGAAAGCCCGGGAGGAACTGCTGAAACTGTTCGGCGTGGGAGGGAAAGTGGCGGACTGCATCTGTCTGTTCGCCCTGCACCATCTGGAGGCTTTCCCGGTGGACACCCATATCCGGCAGGCCATGGAGGCCCACTATGAAAAAGGCTTTCCCATGAAGCGCTATGAGGGCTGTCAGGGAGTGCTGCAACAGTACATATTTTATTACGAACTGGCCGGAAAAAATAACATTGGCTCGGGGCTGAACTTTTCGGGAAAGGGAACCACAGACATTTCCACCCGGTGAGCGGCAGCCCTTAAGAAGAGGAGAACATATGACAAAGAAACAGCGTGCTTTGGCAATCGTAGAGAGACTTAAGAAGGAATATCCTCAGGCTGCCTGTTCCCTGGAATATGACCAGGCCTGGAAGCTGCTGGTGAGCGTGCGGCTGGCGGCCCAGTGCACAGACGCCAGGGTCAATGTGGTGGTGGAGAAGCTGTATGAGCAGTTTCCGGACGTGGATGCCCTGGCCCAGGCTCCGGTGGAGGAGATCGAGCGCATTGTGCATCCCTGTGGCCTGGGCAACAGCAAGGCCAGGGACATCAGCGCCTGTATGAAGATGCTACGGGATGAGTACGGCGGAAAGGTGCCCGATGATTTCGACAAATTGCTGGATTTGCCGGGAGTGGGCCGCAAGAGCGCCAATCTGATTATGGGGGATGTGTTCGGCAAGCCCGCCATCGTCACCGATACCCACTGCATCCGGCTGGTAAACCGCATGGGCCTGGTGGACGGCGTCAAGGAGCCGGCCAAGGTGGAAAAGGAACTGTGGAAGCTGATACCGCCCCAGGAGGGCAGTGATTTCTGTCACAGGCTGGTAAACCATGGACGGGAGATCTGCACTGCCCGCACCAGGCCCTATTGTGACAAATGCTGTCTGCAGGATCTGTGCAGGCGGGTGGGGGTATAAAGGATTGGAACTATATGACGCAAAAGCCAAAATATCCCTTTTTCTCCACATTGAAAAGCAGGCTGTGGTGAGGGTACTCCCTGTCAAAGGCCCGTACCAGCTGCTCGAAGGTTAAGACATCCTCCTTATGGAGCCGGTATGTGTCCGGCAGCTCGAAATGGGTGCGCACGCATTCCATGAATTTCTGGGAGAGGGCCATGAGGGCGTGAACCACGGTCTTGTCGATCCGAAGTACCTGCCGTCCCAGCAGCCGGCTCAGCATATGGAGTACCAGGGGCTCTTCATACAGGAAAAAAATCTGCAGCTTTTTCTCGTTCTGCGTGAGGTAGGTGAGACGGTAGCACAGGGCATTGCCGGATGTAAAGTCCTCTCCCCCATAGCGCAGGCTGACCAGTTCCGCATCTACATGGTATAATTGCCGCAGGGTCTGTAGAATGGCTTTCTCCAGGGAGGCCGTCTCATCGTCGGAAGCCTGATGCACCCATTTGCGGGCGGTTTTGCCCGAGATCGCGTAATCCTCCACCATAATATGTCCGTTGAGCCAGCCGATGCACAGCCCCAGGAAATGATGGACGGCTTCGGTGGAATAATTCTGTTCTTCCAGTTCCCGCTCCAGGGCGGGAAGGGTGTTGTCCCGCATATTGTCATGCAGGCTCTTATGCATGGCGTACTCGCTGTATCCGATGGATTCCATGTACGCCTCTTCCTCCACAAAATGCTTCAGGGTATAACTCTTAAAGAATTTGATGCCTTCCCGGCAGGCGTGCTGTTGCTTGGTGGCGTCCTCGTTAAGGAGGACCAGCTTCCCGATGATGGAGAACAGCCGCCGATGTGCTTTGTCTATGATTTCTACGCCGATATTAAAACGATTGTTCCACTGGATTTCATTCATCTCATTGTTCTCCTCCGGGGTCATATAATAACTTATTTTATCATAATTTGCCATGCCCTACAACAGCCAATGGTTCATTTTCCCGGAGAATTTTCCTGGAGGCAGGTATACGGGTGCGGCACGCTTGGGTATAGTTTCCCGGAATTTCTTGACATTTCCGGGAACATGTGATATGCTCCAGCTTATGTACCTACACATTGGTTTGAGATTCAAAGTATTTATGGGAGAAGAAAGATGAACGTGCGGATCATTACGGATTCGGGGGCGGATATTCCCCGGAATATGGGGGCTTCCCCCCGGGCAGACCTGACGATTCTGCCCATGCATGTGTATTTTGGTGAAAAAGAATTTCAGGACGGAGTGGATTTGACTCATCGGCAGTTTTATGAGATGCTGATTGAGTCGGAGGAACTGCCCAAGACCAGCCAGATCCCGCCCTATGAGTTCGAGCAGGTCTACAAAGAGGCGGTGGCGGCCGGGGAGCAGGTGGTGGTGATCACCATCTCCAGCAAGCTGTCGGGCACCTATCAGAGCGCCTGCGTGGCGGCAGGGGAGTATCAGGGGCAGGTGTTCGTGGTGGACAGCCTGAATGCCACCCTGGGAGAGAGATGTCTGGTGGATTACGCCCTGGGGCTGAAGGACCAGGGGATGGCGGCAAAGGAGATTGCCGCAGAACTGGAGCAGGCCCGGAAAAGGATCCGTCTGCTGGCCCTGCTGGATACGCTGGAATATCTGAAAAAGGGAGGCCGCATCTCCAAGTCCGTGGCCATGGTGGGCGGGATGCTGTCTATCAAGCCCGTGATCTCCGTGGTGGACGGCGAAGTGGCCATGCTGGGCAAGGCCCGGGGATCCCGCAACGGCAACAATCTGCTGGTGCAGGAGATCGAAAAGGCCGGAGGCGTTGATTTCTCCATGCCC
Source organism: Lachnospiraceae bacterium (assembly GCA_022797535.1). Taxonomy (GTDB): domain Bacteria; phylum Bacillota; class Clostridia; order Lachnospirales; family Lachnospiraceae; genus Acetatifactor. Next base: position 5,213 of record JAAWKU010000086.1, read on the forward strand.
TACTATCTGGGGTACACCGGCCTGGACGACCACATGCTGAGAAAATATGTGGAGGACAGCCGGGCGCTGTGGGAGGGACATGTGGATCATCTGGATTCCACTCCCGTGGGCGGCACCATCGGAACCCACATCGGTCCCGGAGCGATCGGCGTATTCTTCTTTGCGGCAGAGGGGGACGGCCCCGCGTAAGGAGAAAACGGATTTTCCGTCCGGAGCCCGGCAGCTTTCCAGCCCCGGACAAAGTCACACCAGAGATGTAGAAGGCAGGAAACCCGGTTGGTGTTCCTGCCTTCTATTTACATGGCTTCTATTTACATGGGGGACGCTTCCCCCTTTTATTTTACATATTTTTCCAGGGTTGTCTGCACGGCTCCCACGCCGGCGGACAACTCGGCGAAATACCCCTTGACCAGTTCATCCATGTGAACGTCTTTCAGATCCACGCCAAAGACTTTCTCATTGGACAGCAGGGGATCTAAGCGGGACAGGTCCTTGGGGGAGTCATCCAGCCTGTAGTCCGCCACATAGGCCGTGGCGGCCTGGAGCAGGGGATCGCTGCTGGGGGTAAAGGGGTTCCCCTGGTCATCCACTGCCATCAGGTAACGCAGCCAGCCCGCAAATACCAGAGGGATCAGCTTCAGATCCGCCACGTCCAGATCAGGGCGTTTCTGATAAGCCTTGATGGTCTCGCCAAAGCGGATGGCCAGCTTCTGGGAAGTGTCGGTGGCGATGCGCTGGGGGGCGTCGGGCATAAAGGGATTGGGAATGCGCACATTGACCACGGTGTCGATGAACTCTCTGGGATCCAGAATACCGGGATCCACCACTACGGGCAGGCCCTCCCGATAGCCGATGATCTCCACAAAACGCTTCAGCAGCGGATTCTTCATCTCCTCGGACACCAGGGTGTATCCCAGCAGGCAGCCGTAGATGGCCAGGGTGGTGTGCAGGGGGTTTAAGCAGGTGCAGACCTTCATCTTCTCCACCTTGTCCACGGTCTCCCGCTGGGTGAAGATCACGCCGCCCTTTTCCAGTGCGGGCCGGCCGTTGGGGAAATGATCCTCAATCACCAGATACTCGCATTCCTCTGCGTTGACGAAGGGGGCCACATAGGTATTTTTGCTGGTGACGGCGGCGTCCAGACCCTGTATGCCGTCCCGGTTCAGCATCTCCTCCACCTTGGCGTCCGGCCTGGGAGTGATCTTGTCGATCATGGACCAGGGGTAGGACACGGCCTGGGGATCTCTCACATAGGCGGCAAAACCGGCTTCGGCCAGACCGTTTTCACACCAGGCGTCGGCGAAGGCCCACACGGCGGCGGCCAATTTGTCCCCATTGTGGGAGCAGTTATCCATGCTCACCATGGCGATGGGCTTTTTGCCGCTCACGTAACGATGGTAGAGCAGGGATACCACCTTGCCCAGGTAGCTGTCCGGAGCCGGACCTCCGTCCTGCCCGGGGCCTTTGGCATAATCTGCCGCGATGGCGGGCAGTACATTGCCCCTGGCGTCCGTCAGGGCATATCCCTTCTCCGTGATGGTAAAACTGGCCATCTGCAGGGAAGGGGCGGCAAAAATCTGCTTCAGCCTGTCATACTGGGCCTGATTGGCGCTGTCCAGCACCAGGGATTCCATGATGCTGCCCACAATGGTTTTTTCCACCGTGTTGTCGGCTTTCAGAGTGGCCAGGATGGAAAGATTGTCATGGGGCCAGTACATCTTTTCGATGATTTCGTAGTCAAAACCCTCCACGGCAATGAGGCCGGTGTCCACCGCCCCCTGGTTCAGCAGGTTCTGCAGCAGATTGCACTGGAAGGCCCGGAAGATATTGCCTGCCCCAAAGTGGATCCAGGCGGGGGAGGCCTCCGTGGCAGCCTTCACCTTGTCATAGTCAAATTCTGGAAGGCGGTAGCCTGCCTGAAGGAAGGCTTCCCGCTGCTCCTGTATGCTCTTTCTTGTCAGTTCCATTTTTCCCTCTCTTCCTGATTCATTGCCTCCGGGCCCTTTAACGGGTCCTGTGGGGGCATTCACTTATTTTCTGTGCTGTTTTTCGATAGCTTCCCACAGTCCGTTCAGATAGGTGGCTCCCAGGGCTCTGTCGTACAGACCGTAGCCGGGCATGGCCACTTCGTCCCAGATCATGCGTCCGTGGTCAGGGCGGATGGGGCCTGTAAAGCCGATGTCGTACAGGGCCCGCATGATCTCATACATGTCAAAGGTGCCATCGCTGGACAGGTGGGCGGCTTCCTCGAAATCCGTGGGGGAATTGAATTTCAGGTTCCGCACATGGGCAAAATGGACACGGCCTTTCAGGGAGCGGATCATATCCGGCAGGTCGTTCTCCAGGTTGGTGCCGTAGGAGCCGGAGCAGAAAGTCACGCCGTTGTGAGGATTGTCCACCATCCGGATCATCCGCAGGATATTGGCCTTGTTGATGATGATGCGGGGCAGGCCGAATACGCTCCAGGCAGGATCATCCGGGTGGATGGCCATGTTGATGTCGTATTTGTCGCAGGTGGGCATGATCCGCTCCAGGAAATATTTCAGATTGGCAAAGAGCTTCTCATCGTCCACGTCCCTGTACATCTCGAACAGGTCTTTGATCCGGGCCATGCGCTCCGGCTCCCAGCCGGGCATCACCGCACCGTTGGTGTCGCCTGCGATGGACTCAAACATTTTTTCGGGATCCAGGGCGTCCACGGCCTCCTGGGTGTAGGCCAGCACGGTGGAACCGTCGGGACGCATCCGGGCCAGTTCCGTGCGGGTCCAGTCAAACACGGGCATAAAATTGTAGCATACCATATGGATGTCCGCCTGTCCCAGCCGCTCCAGGGTAGTGATATAATTGTCGATATACTGTTCCCGGTCCGGCGTGCCCACTTTGATGGCATCGTGGATGTTCACGCTCTCGATGCCCGCCAGCTGAAGGCCCGCGTCCTCGATCTCCTTTTTCAGAGCCAGGATGTCCTCCAACTCCCAGGCCTCCCCGGGGGCGGTGCCGTACAGGGTGGAGATCACCCCGGTGACGCCGGGAATCTGGCGGATCTGCTTCAGCGTTACCGTGTCATACTTGCTGCCGTACCAACGCAATGTCATCTGCATAATTGTAGCCCTCCTGTTTTGGAAAGATTTTGTTGTCTCCATTATAGAGAATTCAGAAATGCATGAAAAGACTATATATTGCTTGAAAAAGAGCAAAAATTGCTCTATTATCATAAGCAGGAAGTCTTTCAACAGATATAGTGTATCCATGAGAGAGGGGAGAACATGCAGATGGCATGAAAGTATTTCCTGCCTGCCGTCTGCAGTTCGCGTTTTGCAACGGACGCAGGCACGCTTTCGCTCCGTTCTCATCGCCGGTACATAAGATGCCAAAATACGGCATCTAAGTATCGACAACGGGAGAGGGCCTGCTTATGGAATATACAATCTGCACAATTCGGTATCAGAAAAAGTAGTTTCACATTTATATAATATGCAGATAAAAGGAAAGGGGAGGATAGCCATGCAGGAGACGAAATTGCGCCGGCTGGATGCCACGGATGAGCGGCAGTATATGATCCGGGAGGATTATGAGGTCTATGAGAAGCAGGGCGCGCCGCTGGGGGCCATCACTTTTCATTATCACAGTTTTTACGAGGTGATCTATGTGCTGGAGGGGGAGTATTCCTCCATGCTGGAGAATCAGACCTATCATTTGAAAAAGGGAGATATGCTGCTCATCGACTGCAATGTAATGCACAAGTACCACTTTGTGGAAAAGAAGCACGATTCTTCCAGGCGTATCATTCTCTGGGTGACCCGGGAGATGCTGCAGGGGCTTTCCGGGGAGGGTATGGATCTGAGCGCCTGCTTCCGGGGAACGGGTTCCCGTGCCTATCATTTCCCCATTTATTATGAAGAGATGCTGCGGGGATATCTGCTGAAGCTGGCCATGGCGGAATTGCCGGACGTGCCTGCGCCGGAGGCCAAACAGGCGCTGGACCGGGGATACCTGACCCTGTTTTTCGGATACCTGAGTGTGCTTTGCCTGCGGCGGGAGTATGGTTTTTCCCGAAAAGACATGGTGTCCCACCCCATGGTGGAGCAGGTGTCGGAATATATTGACCAGCATATCCGGGAGAGGATCACCCTGGAGGAACTGGCAGGCCATGTGCATATGAGCAAGTACCATTTTCTGCGCAAATTCAAGGAGCAGACAGGGGTGACGGCGCACAATTTCGTGCTGAACAAGCGCCTGATCCGGGCCTGCGAGGAATTGTCCCGGGGCAGGGGGGTGACGGAGGTCTGGCAGGACGCGGGCTTTACGGACTATTCCTCCTTCCTGCGCAATTTTAAAAAGACCTTCGGCGTCTCGCCGGGGAGATACCGCGGCCTGTGATTTCCTGTTTCTTCGAAAAAGAATATGGACATTTTCTATTGGATATTGTAGAATATAAGCGGTATAGCACTTTATCACATATTATATCAGTGGGCGGGCGGAGCGGCCGCTGCGGCGCAAAGGGGCTATGGAAAGAGAGGACATATGACAACAAGGGAATGTTACGAGTTGATGGGCGCGGACTATGAGGATGTGCTGGGGCGTCTGATGACCGAGAAGCTGGTCAAGAAGTTCCTGTACAAGTTCGCGGACGCCAGGGATATGGAGGAACTCAAGTCCTCTCTGGCGGCGAAGGACTATGACACGGCTTTCCGCATGGCACACAATCTGAAGGGAGTATGCGCCAACCTGAGCATCACCAGACTGGGGGCCTCCAGTTCAGAACTGTGCGAGGAACTCAGGGACGGTAAATACACGGATCAGGTGGAGCCCCTGCTGGCCACGGTGCTGGCGGATTACGAAGCCACGCTGGAGGCCATCGGGAAATTGCAGGCGGAGGAAGGATAAAGGAGAAAGGCCTGGACGGCGAAGCGGCCTGACAAGGACCACAGGCCCGCACCGGGAGATGCGGAGCTCGTAAATGGAATTAAGCGAAGTTCATTATTGGAAGGGCGGGAAAGGATTAAGAAAAAAGTATGCAGAATACGGTATTAGTAGTAGACGATATGGAGATTAACCGGGAGATCCTGACGGAGATCCTGGGCGAGGAATACCATGTGGAGACGGCGGAGGACGGCCGCAGGGCTCTTGAGATGATAGAGGAGAAGCAGGGCGAACTGGCGGTGGTGCTGCTGGACCTGATGATGCCGGAGGTGGACGGCTTCGCGGTGCTGGAGGTGATGCAGGAAAGGGGCTGGATCGAGAAGATCCCTGTGCTGATCATCAGCGGCGAGACCTCTGTGAAAGCGGAGCGGAAATGCTTTGATTACCACATTTCCGACTTTATCCGCAAGCCCTTTGACAACGCCCTGGTGAAGAAGAGGGTGCGGAACGTGGTGAATCTGTTCCAGTACCAGCGGAATCTGGAGGATAAGGTGCAGGAGCAGACCAAGACGCTGCGGGAACAGAACAAGCTGCTGCGCTCCCAGGCCGATAGACTGAAGAAGAGCAATACCAACATCATCGAGATATTGGGTACGGTGGTAGAGTATCGTGACTTTGAGAGCGGCGAGCACATCAACCGGGTGAAGGGTTACACCCGTATCCTGGCCCAGCGCCTGGCGGAAAATTACCCGGAGTATGGGCTGGATCAGGATAAGATTGATATCATTGTGTCCGCCAGCGCATTGCATGATGTGGGCAAGATCGCCATTCCCGACAACATCCTGCTGAAACCGGGCAGGCTCACGGACGAGGAGTTCGCCTGCATGAAAACCCATACCAGCAGGGGCAGTGAGATTTTGCAGAACATCCGAAACGCCTGGGATGATGAGTATGGCAAGATCAGTTACCAGATCTGCCGCCATCATCATGAGAAATTTGACGGCAGGGGCTATCCTGACGGTCTGGCGGGGGACGATATTCCCATTGCGGCTCAGATTGTGTCCATTGCGGATGTGTATGACGCCCTGGTCAACGAGAGGGTCTACAAGGACGCATTTCCCAAGGAAGAGGCGTTCCGCATGATCACCGAGGGAGAGTGCGGCAAGTTTAACCCCAAGCTGCTGGAGTGCTTCCGCATAGAGCGTCAGGCTTTTGAGGATCTTAAGGTATCCTATGACCATCTGGAAAATAAGGACAATGCATAGGGCATTATCCGGGGACATCCCTTGCCGGGCGGCGGGGATGTCTCTTTTGATTCTTAAGAATTACGTAAGGCGGTTGCTTTCTGGCAAAGAGATCGTTTATACTGGGAGTGACGCCGGTAAAAGAGAGGGAACCTCGGCTTTTGCCGGGCGGCGGGAGGGGGAAGAGAATGGACGGGATTCGCGCAGATAGAAACAGGCAGGTCAGGGCTGTCTATGACAGGGCACAGGAGGTATTGCGGGAAGTAAGGACTGTGGTGAAGGGAAAAGACACATGCGTGGAAAAGGCTTTTTCCGCCATATTGGCAGGAGGGCATATCCTGATCGAGGACGTGCCCGGAGTGGGTAAGACCACTCTGGCCGTGGCTTTTTCCCATGCCATGGCTCTGGAGACTCACCGGGTGCAGTTTACCCCGGACGTGCAACCCTCGGATATATTGGGTTTCTCCATGTACCACAAGGACACGGGTGCTTTTTCCTACCACCCGGGCCCCGTGATGTGCAATCTGTTCCTGGCGGACGAGATCAACCGCACCTCTCCCAAAACCCAGTCTGCATTGCTGGAGGTCATGGAGGAGGGAGCGGTCACAGTGGACGGAGAGAGCCACCCGGTGCCTGCGCCTTTTATTGTGATGGCCACCCAGAATCCCAGGGGCAGTGCAGGTACCCAGCTTTTGCCGGATTCTCAGCTTGACCGTTTTATGATCACCATGCGTATGGGATATCCCGACATGGAGGACGAGGTGGAGATTGCCCGGGGCAGGAGCCAGCGGGTCCGGCCCCGGGAGGTGCGGCAGGTGCTGGCGGTTCAGGAATTGTTGGAACTGCAGAACCTGGTGGAGCAGATCTTTATACATGACAATCTCTATAAATACATCGTGCGGCTGTCGGAGGCCACCCGGCAAAACAATTATGTGGAACTGGGAGTCAGCCCCAGGGGCACCATCGCCTGCACCCGTATGGCCAGGGCCCGGGCTTTCCTGCAGGGCAGGAGTTATGTGATCCCGGAGGACGTGGCGGCTGTTTTTCCGGATGTGGCGGTTCACAGGCTCCAGCTTGGAACCAGGGCCAGAGTGGCCCATGTTACGGCGGAGGTCGTGCTGGAACAGATTTTGCAGCAGGAGAAGCAGCCAGTCTCCTATATGAGGAATTAAGACATGGGACGTTTTCTGTCAGCGCTGCTATTGGCAGCCGCCTGCTTTTATATCGCGTCCCTGTATGAGAACCCGGGAATCGCGTTGTTGGGCTGTGTACAGGTGATTCTGGCGTTTCTGGCCCTGGGCTATCTGCTGTATGAGAGAAAAGGCTTACAGGTTGTCCTGGACAGGATGCCTCTTATGATGGATCAGAAGGAGCCGGTCTGCCTCCGGGTCCGGGCCGGATACCGATATCGGGGATGTTACGGACGGATCCGGGTGCAGATGGCTGTCAGGCGTGAGGGAGGCGGCCGTGCCCGGCGTCAATGGCTGTCGGGGGAGGACATTGCCCGGGGAACGGTCCAACAGGCGGGCCCGGCCGGGCAGCGGCGGCTCTCGGGTTTTTTGTCCCTGGCAGAGCCCGGCGGCTACGAAGTGCGGCTGAGAAAGGCCAGAATCTATGATATGACAGGTCTGTTCTGCATGGACTGCCGCAGAGCGGTCAGGACGGAGAGCGCCGTTATGGTTGTATTACCCAAAATCTACCCCATGGGGATTCAGCTTTCCCAGACGGTACGCAATTTTGCGGGGGATGCGGAGGTGTATGACTCCCTGCGCAGCGGCAGCGACGCCAGCGAGACCCTGAATCTGCGTCCTTTCCAGGACGGGGACAAGCTGCGGAATATTCATTGGAAACTCAGCGCCAAAGCGGACGAACTGCTGGTGCGGGAGAACAGTATGCCCAGGGGCTGCCCGGTGGCGGTGCTGGTGGAGACAGGCGATGCCCCGGAGACCCGGCTGCAGTGTGCAGCCAGCCTGTCCTTCTGCCTGATGGACCGGGAATGTCCTCATTATGTGGCCTGGTATAGCGGGGATACGCAGGATCTGGTGAGAGCCAGAGTGGACGATGAGGAAAGCTATTATGAGGCCCTGCTGTGTCTGGTGCGGGAGCGGAGCCCGGGAAATATGCCGGATATCCGGGAGCGGTATCGGGAAAAATACAGTGGAGAGCCGTTGCTGTACTGCATCCGGGTGGGGGACGGCCCCAGCCTTCAAGTGGACAACCGGGAGATTCTGCGCCTGAAGGCATCGGCGTTGGAGCGGGAGCTGGGAGCGCTGGAGCTGCTGCTGTGAGGAGGATGTGTCGGGAGGGAATATGGGGAACTCTAAAACAGCATATTCCCGTACGGCGCATTGATAAACATATGGACGTTGCAAGCGTTCATATGTTTA
>JAAWKU010000004.1 GCA_022797535.1 Lachnospiraceae bacterium
TTTCGGTTAACACTCACATGCCCGCTTTGGCAGCCATGCGATCTATTTTGTCCTTTTCAGGACCGTTCCTTGAAACAAAGAAAACCCGTAAACACTGATGTCTACGGGCTTTTCCTAACTCCCCGAGTAGGGCTCGAACCTACAACAACTCGGTTAACAGCCGAGTGCTCTACCATTGTATGATATGCAACCGGAAAAATAAAGATAGCAATTAATGAATTTGAATTTCAGCTATACCTACTTTAGAATTTCCGCTACACTTAACTCGAAACTCTAATATTTTCACTCCAACTATGGATTCATTAAACTCTTTTGTTGTATCGTTCGCTGATAAAATAATGGTGCGTATTTCCTCGTTATCTCCACATATAGTGATTTCCGCATCATATACTTGCCCCGCATCATTCCCCCCAATCATGCCGCTCCCACTAAAATCTATATGACCAACTACCCCTGATAGCTGGTTATATTTTCCGTCTAAATTGAAACATGCGAATGCAGAATACGCATTATTAAACATAGTCACGCCTATATCGGATGAATATGTGTATATAGCATGTCTATAACTTTCCCCACCCATTTTAATATATTCTTTACTATTTAAAAGCCATAGATTTTCAGCCTTATGACATTCCACCGTATCCACCAAATATCTTGGCATTAGACTCGCTTTTTTATCAAGTAGTACTTGACTATTTGGCACAACTTTTAGGGCCTCATCAACTAAACTTGACGCTTCCTCAAATTTTCCCTCACTTGCCAAAGGTTCAACTTCCATTAATATTGATATCTCATAATTCGTTGTATAATCTTTAAGTAATGCAACTACATCCTCCGTTTTTTCAATTACACTATTTAATATAGGAATTGCAACTTCATAATCTAATAAATTAGCATACGATTCCGCAAGAGCAATTTTTTCAGAGCGCTCGTTTTCATTCTTTAATGCTGATACCTCTCCAAGCAAATTATCATATTCCGACTGCAACTTCGCATTATCTGTTTTCAATTTCTCTATATCTTTATCAACGGCTTCGAGCGCTTGTTCGTATGACATTTCTCTGTCAACGGATGCATAACGCTCCGATAAGGTTTCTACAATTTTGTTCTCCGTAGAACGTTTTGAGTCAAAGTGAAAATAAAAACTTGCAACAATACTCAATGCTGCGAAAAAAAGCGTTAATATTTTCCAAATTGGATTTTCTCTTTGCATTGGATTTTCTCTTTGCATTCTTCTTTCCCCTAAAGTTAACAAATTTTACTTACTTTCACATAAAACAGAGTACAAATTATTTTTATCACAATGCAAAATATTTTAGAAAAATATATACTTCAGAAAACCACAAAAAATTTGTAGAAATGAATTGCTGAAATTTAAGGCTCCTTCGTTGAAATTTGTATATTCCGCATTGCCTAATTGTACACCACGCTAATCCATCATCTATGAATAGATAGGCGATATTATTTTTGGATAAATATTTATGATAATCATTTTCTGATCGAATCTATACACTTTGCATCATACATTTGGAGGCTAAAACTTCTTTTACTATATGACGCTTCAAAATATTGTTATTTGCAAAATATTCTTAACAGTGAATCGTCTTTCTTTATTATTTATCGTATCAAATTCTTTATATTTTTACAAGCGTGTTTTACTAAAAACATAAAAATACAAAATATACATATACATATTTTCCATACTCGCACCTCTCACATGCCTAATACCACCATGAATTAAGTTGCTAACTCGAAACCATCGAATTATTTCCGCTCGTTATATAATTATCATAAAGCGATGTTGGTAAATTTGCTATCTCTCCAGCCATAATAAGCATCTGCCGTCTTTTAACAGGTTGCCGCCACGATTTTCATTATAAAAGCATTTCCCCTCCCAAAGTACTCCGAGAAATGTTTATCTTTCATTTCATTATTTGTCCCCGTTCGACACTACTCCTTAGAACGGGCACAAGGCACTCCCATGGGCAATAGATAAAACTGTAATGCAGATCTTAGTATACTATTTCTGCAGTTTTCTATTTATTAGCAATACGCTGGTTTTCTTACCATAATTCAACTCAGTATAAATTCATGCCCTGATATGATATGTTTTCATCCGGCTCATTGGCGGCAGGATGCATCAATGTGTCCAAAAACTCATTGGCATTCCATTCCGTGCAGAACTGGCTGTATGTCATGTTGAGTTCCACGGATATCTTGTAATCCTTGCCTACTTCGACACGTTTGAGCAGCTGGCATGCTATCATTTTCCTCTGCTCCATCGTTGCCGAGTCAAATTCCTCCGCCCACGACTTAAACTGTTTATAGGCTGGCGTGACCATTTCGATCCCCTGCTTTTTTTGTGTTTCTTCCTCTTTGAGCTTTTCCAGCTGTGTTTCCGATTCCTCGATCCTCTTTTTGACGGTCTGGATGGCCTGTGTCAGATCCTCCGGCGAATAAAGGCTGTCCCCTGTCAGAGTCTTGGCGATCTCCATCTGCAGCTTTGTAAGCTGCTCCCGGTGTTTGCCAAGTTCAAACCCCAGTTTTTTCTGCATGGCGCGGTTGCCGGCTATCCTGCGCTGGAACAGGTCCTGTATCTTTTCTTCCTCCGGCGCGCCGCTCATGGATTTAAATATTTGGCGTATGGTCTGGCTGACCATGCCGTCCACTTTTTCTGCCTGATAGGTAGTCTGCCCGTCACACGGGCAGAGTTTGCGGCTCTTGTGGTAGCAGGAATATTTGACCTGGTCCACATGGTATACGGAACCGTCAGCCCTTTCATAGCTGTCCGTGTAATGGCTGGAGACCAGCCGCCCGCCGCAGTGGGCGCAGAATATATTGCCCGAAAGCAGCGCCCGCCCTTTGGTATGCATGGCAACGTGCCGCTTTTCCTCATTCTTTTTGCTGCGCTGCTCCATGATGTACATGATCCTGCTGTAGGTTTCATCGCTTCTGAGCCTGAGTGCCTGTAAAGCATCCGAAGTTGATCCGTCCTCAAGCCGCCCGCAGTAATAAGGGTCTTTCAAGATGCGGCTGATCTTAGTCCCTGTGAATTTTTCTCCGGACCGTGTTTTATATCCTTCCTTATTTAATAGATCCGCCAGTCTCCATGCGCCATAACCCTTTTGGACCGTCATTTCGTCAATCATGGCCAGAATTTCTTTCTCCATAGGATCTATCTCATATTTTTGGATGGGAGCGCCTTTCCGGTTCACCAGCCCGCTGTCCGTCAGGCAGTAGCCGAATTTTACCGGCCCGCCAGTGTACAGCCCCCCTGTCTGCATCTGCTGCATTTTACTGCTGATCCGGATGGATGTCTTTTCACTCTCTCCTGACGCCTGCCAGAACCGCAGGTAATTCATCAGTTTATCCACATGGTTGTCAAACCTCTGCTGTCCTTCCCGTGCGCTCCACACTTCAATGCCATGCTTGGCAAACCACTCTACCACGAACGGGGTCTCGTCATCAATCCTGCCGATGCGGTCGAACATAAAAACCAGCAGGATGTCAAACTCATCCTTCAGGGCGGCCTCTTTTAAATCCTGTATGGCATCCCTGTCCTGCGCCGACACCTTGTATCCTGAGATGCCTTTCTCTGAAAACTCCCTCTGGATGACCCAGTCCGTCTGGCGGCCTGCAAATTCATGGCAGGCCGTCCTCTGCATTGGGATGTCATTTTCATTTTTGTCAACCTGTTTTTTTGTTGATACCCTGTATAGACAATATACCCGTTTCATGCATTACCTCCGTGCTTGCTGTTGTATGGGACTGCGCGGCCTGCCGTTAATCCGTTTTCAATGTTCCACACCATAACCACGCAGGCACCGTGGTCATCCCGGTTGTTCTGCATCCCCGCACAGCAGCGGTATCCTCTGTATGCGTTCTTCATATGCCCCTGTGAGGATATCCCTGACTCTGGATTTCACATCCACTGATTCTTCCGCGCTGAACCTGACCATAACATCGCCTCCGCTGATGCACAGCTGGAAAATGGGATTTTTATTATACTGCTGGCTGCCCAAGATAAGCCCCTCCTTTTATAATTCTTATTGATCGCATTCTTACTGCTTTATCTTGTGCAGGCACAGCATTGCTGCTGTTGCCTTATCTATATCAGCTCCATCAGCCCGTCCAGCGGGGAGTACACCTGCAGTCCGCAGCCTTCTGCCAGTGCCTTAAGCTGCGCCATCTGCATGGACGAATGCGTCAGGCAGCGTCGGTTTGCCACCAGCAGAATATCCGCTTCCCCCCGGATGGCAGCATCCGCAAAACGCCGGAAACCGTTGCGCTCACACAACGGCCTCCTCCCTATGTCGCTGGAGCTGCCCGCCATTTCAAATCCCATCTGCTCTGCATAATCAAAGAGCAGCATGCGCTGCTTTTTTAATGTGTCATTTTGATCCTCTGGCGCATCAATTGAGCAGTAAGCCCAGGCACGTCTCCCTTTGTCCATAAGCAGCCCCCTTTCTGTCCCCCGGCTCAGCCTGATTTCTTCTAGCGGGTTCTGCATCAGTCTCTTTTCCTTGCTGCTTCCGGGCCTCCTGCGGGCAGAACATCCCGTCCAGCCCTAAACTGACCACAATTGCATGATCCACATCCTGCATGGTCACCCTGTCCGCCCGGCCTATGTATTCCTTCAGCCTGGTCCGGTCAATGGTGCGAACCTGTTCCAGCAGGACGGTGGATTCCTGTACCAGCCCATAAGGGCTGTCCTCCAGTCTGATATGGGTGGGGAGCGGTTTCTTTCCCTGCCTGCTGGTAATGGCGGCTGCGATCACCGTGGGGCTGTGCCGGTTCCCCAAGTCATTCTGTATGATCAGCACAGGCCGGGTGCCGCCTTGCTCGCTCCCGACCACTGGTGTCAGGTCAGCATAATAGATATCGCCCCTTTTAATCTGCATGCTTGTCCCCTTTCCGGCAGGATGTCTCCCCGCCCTTATCCAAATTCCATGCCATATAGCTTGATAGCCGCAAACCTGCCCTCTGCTGCAAAATATTCATCTGCCGGTTTCCTTTTAAGCCGGAGGACTCCCCCTGCCGCCTTTTTCCCTGTCTGGCTCTGTGCCGGCCTGATGATGATCCGCGGGCGCGCTCTTGGCTCCGGACCGCCTTGGATAAGCCCCCTGCCGGATTCTCCGGCATTGCTGCTATCAGGTATTCCTCTTCTGGACTGCCTTTTCCTATGGCATGTTTTTTTATGGAATCTGCTTCTGTCAGGTATGCTTATGCATACGAGCCGTTTTACCATGTTTACCATTTTTTGAATCATACGCTCCTTCCTGCCCTATATGTTTCATGGCACAAGGATGGCGGCAGCACAGCTAATTGCATTATCATGCCCTGCTTTCACTGCCGCCGTAGTTTCTATCATAAAGACATTTCCTGTCCCAAAAGTCTCCCGGCCCGGAAATGCTTGTCCTTTGTTTCATTTATCTGCCCCTGTTCGACACTACTCCCCGGGGCGGGCGCAAGATGCGCCCATAGGCAGCAGCCAAAGACCGGCCCTGGCTTAAAGGCCGTCATGGGTTTTCCCCCTCCGAGGTTCTCTCCGGGCCGCCCTCATTGCGTGATCCCGCTCCTGCGGGGCTGTGACTGGACGGAAGTATCATTATGGGCTGTCCATGTCATGGCAAACGGCCCGCCACAGGCCGCCTTGGGACGAACATTTGCCGCTCTGCATCTTTGATGTGATCTTATTGACAGGTTGTTCCCTGCAGATGGTCCTGGCGTATTCTCCGCACCGCTTTGCTCTTTCAAGCTGGACAGCTAACGTATCTTTGCTGCTGGATATGACCGCCTGCCGACGGTATTTTTCAAAGAGCGGAGGGAAGAAAAAGCCCCCTCTACTTACTTCCACGTTGGCAGAACGTTTTGCACACCCTGTTATTAACTTTTTTCCAAAATTTTTTTCAGTTTTTTAAGGATGCGATTTTTTCTCTTGTGTACGGCATTGTGGTATATTCCCATGCCTGCCGCAGCCTCCCGTTCTGTCTGGCCCTGAAAAAACAGGCGGTCTATCAGTTCCCGCTCATCATCAGGCAATAAAAAAAGAGCGTTATGTAACTGTGCGCACTGAATTCTACGCAGCACGGTTTCCTCTACGCTCTCTGTTTTCCCGGCAAACTGCATCTTCTGATCTAGAAGACGTTCAAGGGAATCTTCCCTGCTGGGTATGACCGTTATATTATGCTTTTCCTGGTTTACAATAGTTTGCTCTGTTTTTAAATCATACTCCTGATACTGCATTTTTCTTTCTGTGGTTCTCAATACAGTGATTACTTCCTTGCTGGCCTCCGGATACATCTTCTTATAATCCGGTATTCTGTATGGTTTTGCCATAGGCTTATCCTCCTTCAATTTCAAATTGCAAGAAACCAAAGGACAAATGGCGGGCTGCGACATCTTTGCGCTGTCGCACCGCATACAGTAAACTGGCAGAAAAAAAGCTGCACCCGAATTATATTGGATGCAGCATGAAATACTATATAGAATTCTAAGATATTATAGAAAGAAAAACGAAAATATGTCGAACTGTGTAGCGCTATAGTCCCTATACAGCTTATAGTGCAATAAGAACAATCCTGTTTCCGTTGATTTTCTTTTTCTTCCAAATTCTATTTCCCTTTGACAATGGGAAACAGCCTTTGTGTCTATCTCTGACAGATTCCCAACGTTATTGTTGCCAGAGAAATTATACCAAAAGAATTTGTTATTATATTGTCGAAATACAGCTATTAAGCCAAAAATATCCAACCATTTTACGCTCTTCTTTCCTGTGTTTACTGATCAGTTACAAAGAAACGGCAATGTCATGCAGTGTTACTGCTTGTAATATTTAGAAAATAGATAATATTGATGCTTACCTAAATTACTTGTTGTAAGCTCTTTGAATATTCTCTCATTATTTTGGGTGGTTTATGGCATTTTCATTATATTCATCAATGTTCTGCTGCTATTTATTTACTCTCACTAATGTAAACGCTTGCCCTGTTTTGAATAATATCTGCAACATCATCCACATCCCGGTCATTGTGAAACAAATAATCCACTTCCTCCAATAAAATATTATACAAATACGATCTACTGTGGCGTTATGCTCAATTTTACAGATTACACCCTTTAAATGAAGAAATAATGTTAATCTATCTTTTCTCCGAATCTATAATTCTCAGGGTACTCAATGTCATAAATATCCTCCCCATAAGGGATATCCAATGTATGGTTTTCACTTAACACATATTCTTTCCCCTTGATTTTAAACACACTGCCCGGTTCATACTTACAAAGTATTCTCCCGGTTTTCGTCAGGCTCTCATATTTCACATTATATCGTTCCTGAGTATAAATCAAAGTAGTATATTTTCCTGTAGAATAAAACCGGGTTGTTTCCGTGTCTCCCATTTTCACCGTGAAGAACCCCGGCTGTATGCCCGCTTCCTCCAGATACGCCTCTACTTCACCCAGAGAAAAACTCTCGGCAATATAGACAGTATCTTTGGCCGTGCCTATATAGTTCCAAAACCAGGAATATCTCTCCAGTGTCCCATCGTAAGGCGCACCCCTCAAATACTCCGAGAAAATGGAACCCGGCACATGGTCATTTGTATATAAATAATGCTCTCTGCCGTCTTTGGATACATATTTGAAATATGTATTTTTCCCAAAATCAATGCAGTTGTTTTCCGCTTTTACTTCTTTAAGCCCGGATGTATTGACAGGAGGAATCTGATCGGTAGTGAATGATCTCCCGTCCCGCAGGAAATGCACATTTCCCTGCGACTGCACCCATGAAATATTGTTGTTAATGAGTGCCAGCATATCCTTCGGTATATATTCCGCTTTCCTGCCATTTCCTGCGGAATATGTGCTAAAATATACATCATTGCTTCTGCTCCGCACAAAAATGTCCCTTTTTGCCTGCGGATTTTTCTTTCCCAGCAGCATGTTGATCAGTTTTTTTTCGGAATTATTGCTGCTCATTTTCTGTTCTAAAAGCTGGTTTGTCACCCTTACCATCATAAAGCCTCCTGCCACATGGCATGCATTCCCCACAGCCAGTCTTGCATCATGAGGAATGCATGAGCGTTTTTCTTTCAAACTGTTTTTATGGAATGATTGTCATATCATCTTCAACATACTCTGAAGTTACCGGATATACATACTGGAATGTTATGGTAGGCGAAAACGTTATATCTTTTGAATACTCAAATATGATCTGCCAGTTACTGCGTATGGGCATTGACAGTGAGACCAGCCCTCTTTTACTCCATGTATACCTATCCAGATTAATTGTATTGCTTGTTGTACGATTCCTAACAGCAATACCATCAACTGCCGTTGACCTGACATTGTTTACTGTCATGGAATAAACAATTGCACCTTCTGGTATCTCTGTTTCCCCTCGTAAATCCGCAGAAGAAGAGCTGTCTGAACCCTGCATTGTTACACTTCCAAGTTCAACTGTACAGGATGCAACCGTATAAACCGGGTCTCCAACCAGCAATGAGTAATCCCGTATGGACGACATGTTTGTATAAATTCTTACATAATAGTAACCGGCCGTAGCCACCCTAAAACCATAAGCCTTGCTGCCAAATCCGGTTTTTATATATTCATCACTTATTATGGGGATGGAGCTGGATTCAGAATACACTTCAAAGTTGAAATATGAATCGCCATTCAGTGTAACATATTGCGTTCCGGCATCCAGATAAACCTTAAACCAGTCCTCATCACCTGAACTCGTTGATCCATCTACCACATACTGATTCGGCTTGCTTCCACTAACTGCCTGTGCAGGCGTTTCACGATTTGCTGTAATCGTCATTGCGGTTTCTCTGGTATTATTAGGCTCCTTTTCATACACCGTAGTAGCTGCCTGTACCGGCAGAGAGATAATGTTCATCAAAGTAACGCACGATAATACAACTGCAAGAATTCGTTTTTTTAACTTCATTTTCATAAGTTTATTCCTCCATTTCATATTGTTCGTACTCAATACGTCCTTTCTGCTGACGTTGCGGTCTTAGTTTCCCCGTCCGCACTGCAGGTCATAGCAACCCGGTATGTGCCTCTGGAAACCTGATATGTTTCGGCAACAGATGTACTGCTTGTATCGCTGGAATTCTCCCAGGACTCCACATCAACCCACGTGCCTGAAACACTCTTTTGCAGCGTAACTTCCACATAAGTGCTGGTAACGCCCAATTTCCCTCTTACAAAACCGGATATAGATGCGGTGCCGTCACTGGAAATGGAAAGTTCTGTGCCATATACACTTATGCTGGCCATTCTCGGCTCCATTTGCACATCGAGCTCTCTTGCATGAACTGGAATCGGTAGTATCAGGCCGCATAACAGTACACAGACAACTGCCATTCTGCATATTTTTTTCATTGGCAGATTCCTCCTTTCACTAAACAATAACGAAATGGGATACCCTGTTTGTTACATTTTTTTCAAATTTTTTAATATTTAATGCCTGTCATCCTCTATGCTGGCAAATATCATACATACTTCTTCAATGCTTAGGCTGCCCGCTGTCAATACATAAACATACCTGCCGTACTCACAATATGCATTCACAAACCCATCAAGGTACAGTGAAATGGCGACCTGTTTCCCGTTAACCTCTTTGATAACCTGTTGATCGTATTCTGTGTCTGCAATTAATTCTCCCCCGTCCTGAACCAGCATCTGGTCCCATGTGATTATTTTTCCATCTTCATTTGCATATGTTACGCTGAACCAATGCTCTAAGACAATTCTTTCCGTCTCCTGATAACCCTCCGGAATAAATCCGGGTTCATGGCACTGCATATCCCTCTGGTTCTGGTTCACAAAGTAAGAATATACTATGGCATCTTCCCAGATGGACTTTACCGTCTCAAAAAATCTGGTTCTGTACGCCTGTACACTCATTGTTATTGCAAACAGGGGGCCGAGCACGCACAGGAACAGGAGCGCCGCCCTTCTGTGCCGCCTGTAAAATATGCCTGTCCATGGATGTGCCTCCCTCCTTATCAGCTTCTTCATCCTGTGTTCAAACCGGCCTGAAAACTGATAACTATAGTCCGTTTCATTCTCAAGCTCCCTTATGATCGCCTCATCAACCACCGGCATATACTTATACAGCCATTCATCAGTCACCCTTATTTTTTCCATGTCCATCCTCCAGTTTTTGTAACGCGTCCTCAATCAGCAGTTTCCCCCGGGCAATCCGTTGTCTCACTGTGCCTTCCTGAATGCCGCATAATCCGGCAATTTCCCTGTTTTCCAGATTTGCGGAATATTTTAATAAGAAAATGTCCCTGTATTTTACAGGCAGGTTTTTCAATATATCTAAAACATCATTCTCCAAATCCGTTTCCATATAAACCACCGGTATATCCTTTCCTGCTAATTCATCCACATATATTTCTCTCCGGGTCCGTGCGTTTTTCTTTCTATAAAGGTCAACAGCCGCATTTTTAACGGCTGTAACCAAATATCTCTTTGTCTGCAGGCTTTCCGGCTCCCCAATGACATCCATATGCATGGCTAAATTCATAAACGCATTATGTACGGCATCCTCTGCAGAAAAGCGGTCATGGAGTACATCCATTGCAACCTTCTGCATCAGGTATCTGTATTTTTCGTATAGGGTAACAAATTTCCGCCTGCCCTCCGGCGTATCTATCATCAATAAAAATATCATATAGGTTCCCCGTCACGGTTATATATGTGTTTTCCCCTTGCGTTATCTAAACCTGTTTCACTGTCTATTAACAATAACGAAATACAAGGGACTGTTTGTTACATTTCTCCTAAAATTTATATATCCATTTTTCATCAAAAATTGCCCCTACACTTTCCCATATCATGATTTATACCCGTTTTTATATTATTAATCAAGCAGAAATGTAAAATTTCCAGTTATACCGTGGTTTTATTATAATTTTTTATAGTTGTATTTTTACAGTTGCTTTTCTCCGCATTCAGAGTTAATATACACCAACCACGAGAAAAGGAGGCATTTTTTATGGACAAAAATTCTGTATTATACCAACTGATGGCGATGCGGTTGGACAGCGCTATTAACAGCATCGCAGAACGGGACGAGGACTACCAGGCTTCGCTCAGCGCGGTTGACAAATATATCGACCAGCTGAAAGCACTTCCTCTTCCGAAAGAAACCCAGAAGCTGGTCAACGACTGCATGAGCGGGCATATTGCCATCGGCAGCTGCTGGGGGAGGCTTGCATACCTGCAGGGATTTTCTGACTGCCGGGAACTGCTCCTGAAGCCGCTGCTGTCTGGGAAGGAGGATGCCGGCCATGGACTCCTATAGGCTTTCCTTCACCCTTGACCCTGAACAGGCTAAAACTCTCTCCGGCCTGTCCAGACGGTGCCGGGATATTAATGGCTGGGGGCCCCATGAGCTTCTCCAGTATGCCGCCACAGCCAATTCCAGCGCGGAGATAGACTTAAAGCTGGATTTTTTACAGGATGCGGTCACGCATCTGGAAAATGCCGGCCGCATGCAGGCTGAAAAAGACGGGGTGCGCATCACGGATGAAGAAAAAGCCGTCTGCCGAAGGGTTGCCGATGCTTTCGCGGAAATGTACAGCATAGACCTCATGGTGCTGGATGCCGGACAGTACGGCTTTGTGAAACTGCAATACTACAAACACCCTTTCGGTTTTGACGAGACCAGCCTCTTCACCTCCGGCAGGGACCTGTTTGACGACCTCTGGGGCGAATGGTACACCTGGCGGCTCCTTGCGCTCACAAAGGGCACCCCTCTGGCTGAGCTTGACTATCAGGACATGTTCCGCTGCCTGCCGGAAGAACAGCGGACAGAGCTCCTGGGCAAAAGGGAGTATTTCCTTGGCCTATCCGGGATCAGCCTTTGAGGGCGCCCTGTGAACAAAGCGGAACGGATTAAACAGAGCAGATTCCCCATCACCAGGCATAACATCCTCCGCCTGCGGGAACAGAAACACCTGCGGAACATGGATCTGGCGGCAAAGCTGCAGCTTGAGGGCATCCCCATCAGCACCAGCACACTCAGCAGGATTGAACAGGGAGGCCTGCAGTCCTTCCGCCGAACAGCCGGCTGCCCTTCAGGAAATATCGGGGTGTGATTGCGGCGGCTTCTTCCGCCCCTGCTGATCCCGGCCTTGTTTTTTATCCCGTCATTCCCTACCGGCGTAAAACCATATTTTTTCTCTGCCGGTAAAATATTTCTTAGAGTGATGCCTTCGCCGCTTACGCCACCATGTCATATCCCTTACGCCGCCAGAAGGGCGCACTCCCCCCTTGGCGGCGTTTCTTTTTCTGCGGAAGCGCTGGCTGCATCACCGTTTCTCTGGTTTTATTATCAAACTCTGCCCTTCAACGTAAAGAGCAGGCTGCTCCGCCCGCCGTTCTCCCGCCAGCGCTGCTCCTTTGTGACAATCCCTGCCCGCACCAGATCGTCTATCGCCCTCTCCACGGTCCGCCGGGAGAGCTGCAGTTCCTTCGCAATGGTCCCAATGGCCGGATAGCACTGCCCTTTCTGATTGCTGCGGTCCTTCAGGTACATGTACACGGCCTTGGCACGGTGGGGCAGTTCCTGGGCATAGATCTCCGTAAAATACCCCATAGGCGCCCCCTAATCTGTCCGCAGGGGCATGCGCCTGGGCAGGCGTGGTTGCTCCTTCTCCCGGATTACCGGCGTGTGGCTCTGGCCCCCTGTCCCGGCAGCGCCGTGCTGGTAGAACGGCTCCCCAGATTCCCCATCCTCCAGTTCCTCATCCTCCTGCCGGCGCAGGATCTCCTGCTCCAGTTCAAAGCGGTCTGCGTATAAGACCTCCCTTGCCGCCCGCTCCGGCACTTCATAAGCCTCCCCGAGTATGATTCCCCATTTCAGGAACAGCGGGAGCTTTGTCTGCATGGGGCAGCACCCGGTCTTTGCAAGGATGAAATGCCCCTTGGGGAGCGTCTTTAGTTCGTCCGGGGACATTAACGGCCTGCCCATCATCTGCAGGCTCTGGCTGGGATCGTTCTTCCCCCTTGAGATGGAGCCGGACAGCACCGTCCTGTTCCCCAGGGCTTTGGAGAGGATGTCTGCGCTCTCCGAGCTTGGCGCAAAGCCGCCGAAGAGAATGTCCTGGCAGTTGTCGATGATGATGCTGGAGCCCTCCTTCCCGTAGTTTTTCTGCAGCTGGGCAAAGCTCTGGATGATGGGCACCATGCTGATGCGCCTGGAACGGCCTGCGGAGAACATCATCTCCATGGACTCGATTTTCGGTATGGTACCGATCTCGTCCGCAAACACCATGACCCTGTTGGGCAGCTTTCCCCCGTGCTCGTCCGCGATGGAGAGCATCTCCCGGTAGAGCTGCTGGAGGAACAGGGACACCATGAAATACTTGGTGTTATCTTCCTCCGGCAGTACGATGAAGATGGCTGCCTTATTGGTGCAGAAAGTTTCCGTATCCAGGGTGCTGTCAAAGCACAGGATCTGCTCCATCTCACTGTCCAGGAACGCATTCAGGCGGCTCATGGCGGTGGAGAGCACCGAGGCCATTGCCTGTTCCGCACTGTTCAATGCCGCCCCTGCAAACCATCTGGCTTTGTGTTCGGCGGGCAGCTTATCCATCAATAGCTGGAACAGGTTCCGGTTCTTTACCGGCGAGGGGGCCATCAGGTCCTGGAGCAGCTTGAACACGGAGACGATGTGGCGCTTCTGCGGCGGACAATATTCCGCGATCAGCAGGATCACCGATGCCAGCAGCCCCTCCGCCGCGTCATAGAAAAACGCATTCTGCCCGTAGCTGCTGGCCTGCGCGCCGTCCGAGCAGATGATGGTCTTGGCCGTGATCTTGGCATATTTCTCCGCCCTGGCTTTGGCCGCCAGGTTTCCCCCATCCGCCAGGTATTCGTCCATGTATTTGTTCACCATGGTCAGGATGTTGCCGCCGTCCGAGCGGGTGGGGTTGCGCAGGTCAAGGATGGATACCCGGTAGCCGTAGTGTCCCTTTGCGATCCCCGCGTAGTTGCGGAACAGGTCGCCCTTGGTGTCCGTGGTCACAAAGCTCATCCCGGACGCACAGGCGTATTCGATGTTTGGGTATAGAAAGTTGGCGGTCTTGCCCACGCCTGCGGCGCCGATCATCAGGCAGTGGATATCCCCCTCATCCACTAACGCTGTGATGCTGCCTCCGTGTTTTTTACAGCCCACCACCAGCCCCTGTGCCGCTGGCAGGTTCCCGCCCCTGCGCCATTTCTCCGGCTCATAGGGGACATGGGCATAGGTTTCCCGGATCTCCTTTTCCGTGGCAAACCTGGCCGTGCCGTGCTGGCCGTCCCCCACGGTCCGGGACTTGATGCCGTTTAAAGTATAATAATGGGACAGCAGGGAGATGCCGCCGATGACGGCGAACATCCCCGCGCCCATCAGTATCAGCATTACGACTGGCTGCATATCTGTGCCACCCCTCCTTCCTGTTTCTGTGCCTGCTGTTTTTCAGCCACAAAAATATGGGCCCTGATGCACTCCATCGTAAGGCCCACACATTTTTTGACCAGCGTTTCTTTTTCCTCATCCGTTTCCGGCCCTGTTCCCGCAAAGCATGCCGTCACGCTTTCAAAGGCATTCTGAATATCCGCAAGACGGGATTTCAGGTTTCCTTTATCCCTGTGGGGCCTGTACCTGCCGCACAGGTTGGCGATGATCTGCCCCGGCGCAGCATCCCGCCCCAGCTCTTTTCCGTACCTCTCCATGATCCTGACCGCGATCCCCGCCAGAATCAGGCCGTCCCCGTCAAAGGCATCCTCCAGCTGTTTCAGGCCGGTCCCCTTCTGCAGCGTCTGGTAGATCCCATAGTGGTACCGTTTCAGGGATTCCGCAGTGGCATGCCGGATGTCCATGCCCTCCGCCACTTCCTTGAGCGTTCCGCACCATGCCCTGCACTCCGTTATCCCCGGATGCTCCTTTGCCGGGACCGGCTCCAGCCCGTTCTGCGCTTTCAGATCTTCGTTCCAGTCCTTGTTGGCCGGCTGCAGCATCCTCACACGGA
The DNA here is from genome assembly GCA_022797535.1 of Lachnospiraceae bacterium. Taxonomy (GTDB): domain Bacteria; phylum Bacillota; class Clostridia; order Lachnospirales; family Lachnospiraceae; genus Acetatifactor. The sequence continues at coordinate 15,045 of JAAWKU010000004.1, forward strand.
CATCCTGCCGCCGCTCCTTTACGGCGTCCGCCAGCCGGTAGCTGTTCTCTATGCCCGCGGGGTCATGGTCCAGGCAGAGGACCACGGTGTCGGCCTGAGGGCTGTCCTCCAGCATCTGGATCATGGCGTGTGCCGATATGCCGCTTAACGCCACATAGCTGTTCTCCTGCCAGCCTTTTTTGTGCAGCGTGATAAAGGACAGCATGTCGATGGGGGCCTCGAACACATAGACGGCATTCCCTTTCCCGAGGTGCCGGAAACTGTATCTGGGGTCGCTGCCGTCCACGTTTCCCTTGAACGCATTCCCCTTTGTATGGCTTCCCCGCTTATGGGCGTGGCGGGCGGTGCCCTCCGCATCGTACCCTACAAACACCACGTTGTGGTATTTCGCGTCCTCATAAATCATCTTTTTTCTGGCGAAAGCGGAGACCACCTCCCGGTCCAGGCAGCGGGTCTTTGTCAGGTAGGCATAGGCCCGCCGCATATCCGGGTTCGCCTCTGGCAGTGCAAAGGGCTTTGGCTCTTTTTCTTTTTCCGGCTCACTGGCGCGGTATGCCTGCCCCTGCTCCCCGCCAAGGAGCAGTGTTACCGCCTCCGGGAATGTGCTGTTGTAATGCATCTGCACGAAGTCGATGGCACAGCCGCCAGTTTCCGCCGCATGGTCGTACCAGCGGTTGCCCCGCACCGTGATGCTGTGGTCGCTGGCCAGCCGTTTCTCCCTGCCGGAGCGCAGCAGCTTCTCCCCCCGCCGGGAGAGGAAGTCCTCTAAATCCACCTCGTTGGCCCGCTGTTTCTGCTCGTCCGTAAAATAAACAAATCCTGCCATCCTTACACCTCCATTCTGCTTAAGTGCCACATCTTTCCAACCCGAGCGCCTGCTGTATTTGCCGGGGTTCTACAGGCGCAGGCATCCGGGATAAAGCCAGCATTATTGGTTTGGCTCATTGCCTGCGGGAATAAAGGATATCTCTGTGCCTGATCAGATCTGCTCCTGCACAGGCTCCCTGTCATCCCTCTTGTGGCCCTGGGCCTGTTTCTTCTCCGAGAGCCTGCGGCGGCGTTTCCGGTCGATGTGGAACGGGCTGCCCCCTGCGGCCCTCTGCACATCCTCCCTAAGCAGCTTTTCCAGCCGGTGCATCAGGCGGGTTGCTGCCAGGAACAGGTCGGCGTCCTGAAATGCATCCATGTGCTCCAGCAGGAATGCCGCATAAATGTTGCCCTGTCCCGCGGCGGCCTGCAGGTACACAGTGGCTTTTTCCCTGTCATGGGGAATGTCTTTTCCGCAGAGGTACAGCTTTCCAAGGGCATACTGTGCATGTTGGTTTCCCTGCCCTGCAGACTGCTCCAGCCAGTAGACGGCTTTTTCCACGTCCTTTGGAATATCCTCCCCGGAAAGACACAGTTTTCCAATGGTGTATTGTGCGTATTGGTTTCCTCGTTCTGCGGACTGCCCCAGCCAGTAGACGGCTTTTTCCACGTCCTTTGGGATATCCTCCCCGGAAAGACACAGTTTTCCAAGGGCGTACTGTGCGTATTGGTTTCCCTGTCCTGCGGACTGCCCCAGCCAGCAGACGGCTTTTTCCATGTCCTTTGGGATATCTTCCTCGGATAGATACAGCCGCCCCAGCCGGTATGCCGCATAATCATTTCCCTGTCCTGCCGATAAGGTGAACAGTTCCACCGCCCTTGCAGCGTCCCTTTCTACCACCTCCCCGGACAGGCAGAGCTTACCGAGGGTATATTGGGCGGCGGCGTTTCCCGTCTCCGCCGCCTTAGTAATCCAACGGACGGCCTGCGCAGTATTTCCTTCCCCGGTTTCCAGCCACAGTTTCCCAAGGGCATACTGCGCATGGACGTTCCCCATCTTTGCCGCCCGCCCCCAATAAGCCGCAGCGGCATCATCATCCCTCTCGGTTCCCGTGCCGGTGTGCAGCATCTGTCCCAGACGGTACTGCAGCTTGTCATCTCCGCTCTTTTCTTCCAGATACAGAAAGCCGGAAAATGCATTCTGAAAACTGGTATCGGCCCGGCTGCTGTCCGTCTGTGTGCCAATCCCGTCACGGTACATCCTTGCCAGTTCATAATCCGCATATGGATTGCCCTGTTCCGCAGAGCAGCCATAAAGCCGGAATGCCTCTGTGTCATCCTGTGCCACGCCCTGCCCCCGGTGGTATAAGCCCGCAAGGGAATACTGCGCATACTTATGCCCTGCCGCTGCCGCCTGGGACAGCCACCGCGCCGCTGTCCCATAGTCCTGTTCGGCGCCAAGTCCGGCGGCATATATTTTCCCGATGCGGTATTGCAGGTAGGGGCGTTCCCCTTCCTTTGCTTCTTTCTCTGCCCCATGGAAAGCCTGCAGCGCCTTGGCGTACCATTCCTGCGCCGCATCCTGATCCGCATCCTGTCCAAGACCGTCCGCACATATCCTGCCCAGATCATGCATCGCCAAGGCGTTCCCCGCCTCCGCCTCCTGACACAGCAGGGTGCGGGCCTGTGTAAAGTCCTGCACGACATTCCCTGATCCGTAGAGATATCTGCGGGCCTGCTTATAGTTCTTGTTCCACTCCGCATAAAAGGCCGGACTGCCGCCAGCATCTTTCGGTGATTCCCTTTCCGCCGTCCTGCCGTCAGGTTCTTCCGCCCTGTCCGCATCCTCCGTGGGCCAGTCAGGGATAACCTCCGAAAACCAATCAGAGGCATCACTCAGAAAACAATCAGAGGCATCTTCCGGAAACTGGCCAGCGGTGTCTTCCCTGTCTGGCAGTCCTTCCCCGTCCGGAAACAGGCTCTCCCTTTCTTCCTGCCATGCCTCATCCTCAAAGAGAAACCGGCCGCTGCCCAGCCTGACCGCCTCCGTGATTACCATGTTCTTCAGGCTCTTAAACTGGGGCTGGCTGGAAAGCGGCGGCAAGGGCGGCGTGCTGTTCCGGTAAGTCAGCAGAATCTCACCCTGCCATTTCCCCCATGCCCGGTACAGCGCATCCACCTTTTCCTCCTTCGCCAGTTCATCTACGATTCTGTCTACCAGATTTTTCACATCCCGCTTAAGGTACCCGTACACTTTTTTCCCGCCCGTGTTCTGCAGACGTTCTGAAAGTCGCACCATCATCTTCTCAATCTCCGTGCTTGCCACCGTGCTGCGGCGCAGTGCGTCCATCGTCTCCCGCACCGCATTTGCAGCGCCTTTTTTCAGGTCTGTGCGGGATTGGTTCTGTTTTTCATAGATGTGCGCAAAGTCTTGCCGGAAGATATCGTGGGCCAGCTCCGAGCGCATGGCCTCGATGGACTTTTCCGTCAGGTATCCGTCATTGTCCTTTGCGGAATAGACCATCAGGTGTACATGGGGGTGGTGTCCCTCGTTGTGGAATGCGGCATACCAGCGCAGGTTGGCGCTGTCAATCTTCATGTGTTTGCAGAGCATAGCCCGCTTGGAGCGCAGCAGCGCCATCCACTGTGCGGCGCTGTCATAACCCAGCCTTGCGGCATCCTCCCGCCGTAGGGAGATGACGTGGGTCCAGACCGGGCCTTTATGTGCGGCCGCTTCCTGCTCCACCTGTTTTAACACCACCGCTTTCCCTGCGTCCGTAAACAGGCCGTGCTCACCCAGGCGTTCCACTCTGGGACGGTTTGCGATGTAATCCACATAGTTCTTCCGGCTGCCGATGAGATCCACGTTCTGCTCCAGAGCACAGGAGATAAACTCCGATGCGTTCCCCATGGTGGGGCGCAGCAAAAAGTCCGTGTATTCCAGCATCTCCTTTGCGGGCGGGATGTCACGGACGATCTGGCGTATCAGGTCTTTCTGCTGTATTGTGGCCGGGAGGTTCTGCCTGCTCCCTTCCACCTTCTCCACGCCCTCACGGGTGCTGACGTAGCGGACATAGTTCTCCAGCTGTGCTGGAGGCGCGTCCCGCAGGTAGCGGGAGGTAAAGATTATTTTTGGCATGGCGTTCCCCTCCTTTATCACACAAAAAAAGAACGCCCTTGTATGAACGTTCTTACAAAATATTTTATTAGTATTCTTTGATTTCTATTTTCTGTATTTCCAATATATCTTCTGGAGGTATGCTTTTTTTAATATGCTGGCCTATGCTTATTGGATAGTCGTAATCCATAAACAGTTTCGAGGTTATAAATCTCAATATCTCCATAAACACGTCATCATTTTGGAACGAATATAGATCATTTAATTTGAAACGGAATTTTACCATCACCGGAGTTCCCATTCCCGTCAACACGTCCCATATCTTTTCCATTCCTTCATGATTCTCAAATGAGCGCTCTGCAATTTCGCCGCCATAATTTCTTGCAAAATAATTAAATTTTCCCTTATAGAGCAGATTGTCTGGTGCAAAAAAGCATACCCGCCCCTTGCGTTCTCCAAGATACCCATCATACATTTTCCGTATTCTTGCCATGGCATAACCAATGTCACTCTCCACTATGCCATTTTCCCTTAACGCTTTAGATAATCGGTTACAGTAACTGTCAAACTCCAGCTTGGCTAATCCATGCTTCAGTATTTCATCATCGGAACAGATTCTTGTAACATGGTATCCAATCCAAAAATATTTTTCTGCTATATTCCAAAATTCTTTATACACCAGCTGGATAATGTTTTCTGACCAAAAAAAATCACTAGGTAAAGCACATTGAACGGAAAAGGCATCTTTCGGTGTTCGTGAATTTACATACTTTTGCAGATGATCAGAACGATTTTTAACGCACTCCATAATATCTTCAGGATAGGTTTCTATCTGTTCAACATATATTTCTTTCATATATCCCTCCGCTGTGTCTTCCAATGCTGCTGATTCTTCCGCTTCTGCTGTACCATTTCCAGCTTTTTAAAATCGCAACAGCGTTTTTTCAAGAAACCATTGGCTTTATCCGACTGTACCATGATATACAGCTTATTAGCCTTTTTGACAATAGCTTCTTGGTTGCGCTGACACCAATCCAGCTGCTTTACCGCCATTTTTTTATAATTCCTTGCGGCAGCATCATCCCTTCCGATTACCCGGAGATTCAAGGGAACAATACAGCTTTCATCCACTGGTATCATGTTGTTAAAATTTAAAACACCAATCAGCTTCTCCCCATCTAAAATTTTCATAAAATCCACATCATTCTTCATGGTTTTATGTTTTGGCTTCGGGGAGCTTAATGGGATGCAGTATTTCTGTTCCCCGCACACAATTACGATTCCCACAAAGGGCCTGGTTTCCTTTCCGACCTGTGGGGATACCGACATAACTCTGTCATCTGCTTTTGCCAGATTTCGTATGTACTTCATATCTATGAGGTATAAATTCAGCCTTTTCTGTTCCATAGCTGTCCCTTCATCAAAAATATTTTTCGCAAATTTTCTTTCGGGTAAAACTTAAGGCTGCGCTTCCGCGCAGCCTCAGATCGACTCCACTTCCGGTAGGACTCACCGCTTTTATAGGTTCCACTTCCGGTAGGACTCACCGCTTTTATAGGTTCCACTCTCAGTAGGACTCACTGCTTTTTACAAGAGCATAAACTCCCATACGATAAGCTATGCTTATCTCTAACTAATTTATACCCAAAAATAGAAACTATGTCAAGAAAATTTTTCATATTGTTTAATAATTTTAAAGCCCTTTCCTTCGGCCGCTATCAGTTTTCCCGCCTCTGGTACCTGTACGCATCTTCAAACTCCACTGCGCCGTTGATGCGCTTCACTTCCTCCACACACTTCACATGGAGTTTCTGCAGCGCCTCCCCATCCACGTCATGGGTGTAAGCAATGATCTGGGACAGCTTGGAAAGTTCCACCGCAATCTTAAAGTCCATCCGGGCCAGACGGTTCTCGCTGTCCTGCACCGTCCCTGCCACGGCGGAGGATAAGGACTGGAGCAGGTAATCTTCCGCCTTCCCCGCCATGAGGTATCCCAGATAAAACCGCAGCGCGTCCCCGATCAGCTCCGTGCGGTTTCTGGCCGCACCATTCCCGATGCAGGAATCGGCCAGCTCCAGAAGCTGCGTATCCACCCTGATGGAAAATTTGGCCTTATCCGCATTTGCGCCCATGGCATCCTCCTTCCTCCTGCCCTGTTTGCCCCCAGCCACCCTTAAAAATCCCCCTTTTCTTCTGATTTTCCTGCTGATTTCTCTGTCAAGCCACCTGATTATCTGAAAACCTGTATCTCTGGGTGGCATCTGCCTTTCCCGCACGGCTTTGCCGGGCGGTGTGAACCGGGCGAGGGGGCTTGCAAAAGCCACCCGCCCTTTAACCTGCACACATTTCGACCCTGCCAATTACCCCCGGTTTCCCCGCCATTTTGGGCTGCCCCGCACTCCCTGCTGACAGGATTTGGGACTGTTTTCGCCAAATCGCCCCAAACAGGGCAGAAAGGGTGTCAGGCGGCCTGTTTATCCACTTTTCCCAAACAAGGGCACAAATCGCCCCACGGACGGCCACAGGGGGTAACAGGGGCTTTCCTCTTACCCTGCCCTCACTTTGAGCGCCGCCTGTTCCGGATTGCGGGAGGTCAGACACCCCCGCCGCCTGCCTGGGATCTGGCCGGCCTGCGGGTAGCGGGCGGCGCATCCTCCCTGCTCTCGATGTACTCCCGGACGGCCTGGGGGACATACTTCTCATACATCTTCCCCATCGCCTCCGCCAGCTCCCCCTCGAAGTCCACGTTCTTTTTTCCCATGTACTGCCTGATGGCGCTTAATTTTTCCTCGTCATACTTCACCGTGAATGCCGTCTGCTTCATGCTTTTCTCCTTTCTGGTTTTATCTCCCGTCCCCTCACATGGATGGGAGCATCCCCTGTGTCCCCGCAGGGACATCTGTCTGGCTGCTGCTTTTCATTTCCTCCTGGCTGATCCCATCCGTCAGTCCCTCCTGGGCAGTCCCCCTCTGGCAGTTCGGGCAGAAACCAAGGTGGTACGCCACGTCAAACTGCCCGTCCTCAATGACCAGGTCCGCCACCTCCGGGCGGCTGCAGAGCATGTCCCCCAGGGTCTCCTGCAGGAACGGCTTCCTCTCCACGCACAGGCCGGTCATGTCCTCCAGTTCATCAAAGCTGACCGTCCAGTTCCCCTCCGTGGTCCGGCTGGTGCCCCCGGCAATGATGGCATCCACGGCCTCCGCCAGCTCCAAGTTCAGCCTGGAGAGCGTGGGGTAGCGCAGGGCTGTGGCCTCCGGCACATAGGAGGCATACCGGGCGTATCCGCTGCCCCCGCTCTCCACCAGCAGGCAGTGGTACACACCCTCCCCGTCCACCCCCATCACTTCCGTACTTTCCACGATGACCTCGTGGCGGTGCAGGGGGTGGCGCAGCATTTCCTCCAGCTTCCCCGCCGGGACCGTGACGGTTTTCTCTATGGCAAATTCCCGGAAAGTAAAATCCGGCTTGTGTTCAAACACTGTTTTCATATCCTGCAGCCTCCTTCCCCCGGGGCCGCCAACATCAGGGAAAGACAGCCCCGCCCTTTCACATGGACTGGATCGGCGTTTCCTCCTGTCCTATGTCCGGCCATCCTTCCAGAAGACCTTCAACGGACATGGGGAGGATATCCTGAACGCCCCCGCCTGCCGCCAGATGTTCTGCCGCCCGTGCCATCTCCCATGGGAAGATGCAGGAACGGTGCTCCGCAAGGGAGACCATCTCCCCGGCCACCCTGTCCCCATGCCTCTCCCGGATGGCACGGAAACGGCACATAAATTCATCCAAAAACACCTCTGCCGTCTTGCCGGGTACTTTCGGCTCCCCCGCCTTATCATACCCCTCCAGCTCCTTTGCCCACTCATACCAGACTGCGGCCGCCTCCCCGCTGCATGGGCGGATGGCCTCCAGCTCCCTTGCGAACACCTCGTATTCCATCCCCTGTCTTTTTGCAAAAAAGCTGCCCACCCTCCCCACGGGGATAAAACCTACATCCGATTCATGGACCAGATATGTGTCAGCCGGTATGCCGCTGCGGATCAGGTCGCCAAGCCTCTGCCGTTTTTCCTCCGGACAGGCGTGTTCTGCGATTTCTTCTTTCTGGCGTTCCTGGATCTGCTCCGGGTGGTATCGGATGCCGAAACAATCTCCCCGGATACACACTTCTACCACCTCCGGCCTCTCTGCGATCATGTCCGCCATAAGCTCCTGCAGGAACGGGTTTTCTCCCAGCTCCAGGCCGGACTGCTCCCTGATTTCTTCAAAACTGACCTCCCAATATCCCTCCTGCTCGTTGTCCAGCCCCTTTGTGATAAACTGCTCCACCAAAAGCGCCAGCCTGTACCCCATCTCCGACAGGGAGTCGTATAGAAAAGCTGCCGCATCCGGCACATAGGAGGCATAGCGGGCATAATCATACCCATCCGCCTCCACCAGAACGCCATCCCGGTGGTTTTCGCCGGTGACCAGCAGGCAGTGGTACACGCCACTTTCATCCTGGCGCATCAGATTCACATTCCCTTTTATATAGTCATGGTATTCCATCGGGCTTTGCAGGAATCGTTCAAATTCCCTTTCTGAAAGGCGGATGGTCTTTTCCGCCTTTGTCTGGCAGAGTTTAAAGCATGGCTTGTGTTCCATGATAACATTTGTTGGATTCATGGTGTCCCTCCTAATCCGGCAGGCGTCCGAAGGAAAAAAATTTTTCCCTCCAGTATGCCGTCTCAATGCTTGTGTAGCCAATGGGTGAGCCGCAGTGCAGCATCCTTCCCCCGCCCACATAGATCCCCACATGGCTCACCGGGCCGCTGCTGGCATAGGTGCCGCTGAAGAACACCAGGTCGCCGGGCTGCGCTTCCTCCTTCGGCACGATGGCGCATTGGTTATAGATCCCCGTGGCCGTGGTGCGGGACAGGGGATAGGCTCCGGAATGGGTGTAGACCCAGCAGACAAACCCGGAGCAGTCAAAGGATGTCTCTGGCGTCGATCCCCCCCACACATAGGGGTAGCCCAGATACTTCTCCCCCTCCGCAATCAGCGCCGCAAAACTGCCGTCCCCCATGGCCTCGCCGGGCGGCAGACCGCTCCCCGGCCCGGCCTGCCCGTATTTTGCCAGCACATAGATGCGCTGGGCATTGGCCCTGTCCTCGTCCGTGATCCCCCGCCCCAGCAGGGCGGACAGGTTACCGTACACGGTCCCCATGTCCGTGATGGGGACTGCCGCCGTGTAGGTTTGCCCTTCCTCATCCTCCCGTTCCTCATAGTCCACGAAACAGTCCGCAAAGCCCCTGTAATCGTCATCGTTCATCCGGGGCTGCTCCGCGCCGAAAAACAGAGAATAGAAAACCGCCTTGACACGGTATCCGTCCACCGTGCCATCCTCCGCCATTTCGTTGATCTCAGCCAGAACCGCATCCAGTTCCCGGAAGCTCTCCCGCATCTTCTCGATATACATCCGGTAATCTGCCGGGAGTCCCGCCGACAGGTATCCGCCGCCCCACGCCAGATCCACTGCGGCGTTGTTATGCGCTGCCGTGCCGGACAGCGCGCACAGGATCATCACAACGATCAGGATAAAAGGCGTCAGGACTGCAGCCGCCACGGTGGCTATCGCTGTCCTCCCCCTCTTGTCTGACGCCGCGGCCAGCACGGCCTTGGCCGCCAGCACAGCTGCCGTTGCCGCCATAGGCTTCCCTCCTTTCTTTCCATACGCCTGCAGCATCACCCCATCGGCTCCATCCCGCCCATTCCGGTCATCCCCTGCCCCTGGTCCCCCATGCCCATGTCCTGCCCAAACACTTTTGCGTAGGCATTATGGATGGCGTCCTCCAAAGGCTTTGTATCCAGCCCGCACTGCTCATAGCCCGCCCATATGGCATCCGCGTACCCGTCAGACGGGATGCCGAATTCACGTCCGGGTGTCATGATATAACCCATGGCGGACACCTCTTTCCCATCCATTTCCACCTGCAGCATCTGTTTCCCGTAAAGTCTGGGATACCCTTCGTAGCGGTCCAGTGCCTGCTCATCCGCCCTGCGGATCTTCCATAAAAGCACAGGCACTGAGCTGCCCTCCTTCGGCTCCACGGTGGCAACCGCTCCTCTGGGCACTCCCCGGAACAGCAGCTCATACCCTTTCAGCTCACCTGTCCCCACCACCTCCGCAGTGGGGCAGCGGAATGCCATCTGTGTCTGGTTCATGTTGCTGCCGTATGCCAGATATATTGTTTCCTTTTTTCTTCCCATTTTCGGATATGCTCCTTTCCCTTGCACTGCCTGTCCTTTTCCCGTCACAGGCACACCCTTCTGTCAGTCTGCCGGATCTGTCCATGCAATGCGGCAGGACCGGCATGATCTCCTACATGCTCATCACATAAGACTGCGTCTCCTGTCCGGTCTCTTCCTGCCCGCTCTCTGGAACGGCAGGCGCTTCCCTTTCCTGTGCAGGGTTCTCCTGCTCCGCCCGCTCCTTTTCTCTTTTCTGTCTTTGCCTTTCCTTCTGCGCCTCCGCCTGGGCCGGATCGCGCCATGCGATGCAGCCCGGAAGCTCCGCCAGCAGGTGCTGTCTGGCGGTGGCAAATTCGTCCCCGATCAGCCCAAGGCGCAGCAGCCAGGTGCGGAACGTGTATTTCTCATTGGTGGTCTGGGTCTTCCTTCGGCTGGCGCATGCCTGGTTCAGCGCCTGTGCAGTGATGGCCAGGCTGAACTGGATATACGCCTTTACCTTGCCTGCGTGGAGCGTCCCGTTGAACAAACGGAACTCCACCGTCCCCTTCTGGAATACGGAGTGGAGGTTCAGGCAGTGGTACCGGCTGTCATCATAATGATGGAGTCTGCGGCTGTCGCCGTCATACCAGATCCGTTCCACCCCGTCCAGGGTTTTCGGCTTCTTCTGGTTCAGTTCCTCCAGAAACCGTTCCTCCATCTTCCGGCAGTATTGATGCTCGCGGGCCACGGATACCTTCAGAGCCCTGTAGATCAGATCCTCCTTGGACGCCATGATGTTCGTGATGTTGCGCAGCGTCCGGGCATCAAAGGGGGAGGCGTCCACATGCACATGGATGCCGCATTTTTCATTGGTGATCGCCCCATGCTTCCTCAGTTCACGGATGATCTCCTGAATGGGTATGATATCCTCATAACGACAGATGGGGCTGACCATCTCTGTCTTGTAATCACCCTCTGCCCTTACCCTACGCCCCCCTATCTTCCGCTCCGGGATGATGCTGGCATCCATCATAAATTTCCACTGCCGCCCCTGTCTGTCCAGCGCTGTATAGGTTTCATACCCTGTCCCCGCATAGTAGCTTTCTGTCCCGAAATATGCGGCAGCAACCTCCGCAGCCTCCTGCCGCGTGATTCCGGTCATCTCAATCTCAATGCCGAACCGCTGTTCCTTAAGCTCCAACCATGTCCCCTCCCTTCTGTCCTGCAGGCACTTCTAGCGGCCTCCCGCCTTTCCGAACAGCCGGGCCTTATGCTCCGGGGCGTTAACCAGCAGGTTGTACCGCTCGTTGCCGCACTTGTAGAGGCACACGCCCCTCTGGGGGTAGCGGATCAGGCCGTACTCGCTCTCCTCCAGCTGGAGGGTGTCCGTGTAGAATCTGGCGTCAATGCTGCCCGCGTTGAACAGGAACTGGTGGGTGGGGATGGAGAACAGGGGCTTGGTATACTCCCTGATGCCGTCCAGATTAAAATCCTCCAGGTTCTGGCTGGCGATGATCACCGCCGAATCCTTCTTCCGCACGCGTTTCATGAAATTGCGGACGTACTCCACGGCGGTCAGGTTTGACAAAAACAGGTAGAACTCGTCCAGACTGGCCGCCGTGTTCCCCACGGTCAGCAGCTCATCGCTCATAAAGGAGAGCACGTTGAACAGCAGGGCGTCTTTGAGGCTCCGGCTGGCCTGCAGCAGCCCCTTCACCCCGAAAGTGATAAAGCTGGAATCCGTGATGTTGGTATGCCCGTTGAAGAACTTGCTCTCCGCGCCCACGCACATGGAGTGCAGCCCCAGCAGGATGCCCCGCAGCATCTCCGCTGTATAGAGCTGCCGCTTATCCTCGTCAAACGCCTTGTACTCCGCCTCCATCAGGGCATACAGGTCGGAGAGGACAGGGTAGTCCTCCGGCGCCAGGCTGTCGAAGTCACTCTGGTCCGTAATCCCCCATCCTGCATACAGTTTCTGGATCATAATCTCTATGACATCAATCTCCCTGTCCGTGAAGTCCTTGTAGCTGCGGAAAAAATCTTTTAAGAAGCTGATGTGCTGGGACAGCCGGGAGCGGATGCGGAATGTCTGGGGCGCGTCCATGTCCTCCGGGCCTGCGGCGTCATCCCAGGTCTTAGGCTCTAAGGGGTTTATGATGTACCTGCCGCCCATCAGGTCTATAAAGCAGCCGCCCAGATTGTCCGTCAGATCCTCGTACTCCATCTCCGGGTCCAGGGCACAGACGCGCATCCCTGATTCCCGCAGGTTGGTCAGGAGCAGCTTCAGCAGATGGCTCTTGCCCTGGCCGCTGTTGCCAAGGATCAGGATGTTTGCGTTGGTCTTGTCATCTGCCCTGCGGCCCACGTCCACCAGCACGTTGCTGCCGAACTTGTCCCGCCCGATATAGAAGCCCTGGGGGTCTGTCTTCCCGGAGTAGTTAAAGGGGTAGAGGTTCGCCACGCTGCTGGCGGGCAGCACCCGCTCGAACTGGTCACGGAACAGGTTGTGGCCCGTGGGCATCACGCACTGGAACCCCTGTTTCTGGCGCAGCATCAGCTTATCCACGTTCAGCTTGGAACGGATCAGCTCCGTCAGCACCTCCGTCTGTAGGAGTTTCAGCTGATCCAGGTCATGGGCGCACAGCTCCAGGTAGACCGCCGTGTGCAGCAGCGGCTCCCTGTTGCGGTGCATCTGCGCCACGATGGCCGCCACGTCCTGCAGGTTGCTCTCCGCCAGCACGGTGGCCTGCAGATCGTTGGTGCTGCCCCGGTCCATGCGGTTCTTGTTTGCCGCGTTGCTGATGATCTTCCTTTCCTCCACCGGCGTCACATGGCGGGTGTAGATGCGCAGGGTCACGCCGTCCTTTTCCCCAAGGCGGGAGAGGATGGCCTGCTCATCGGTAGCCGTGGGGTATTCCCGCAGCGCCCACACACAGCGGTATGTGTTCCCGCAGATGAAGTGGTCCGTCTCAAACTTGATGACGGAGGGCGCGATCATATCCATGAATTCCTGGATATGCACAGCCTCCGGTGTCCCTGCCGGCACATTCGTCCCCGCAGGGACATTTTCTGCTCTTTTCAAATAGGCACCTCCAATCAGATAATGTGGGGAAAGCCTGCCGCCTGGCAGCCCCCTCCTGCTTAAATGGGCACAAAAAAACACCGGACACATCTCTGCATCCGGCGCCCTGCCGTCTCAAAATCTCTTTCTTCTGTTTATGGCCTTACTGTAATGTGGGGGACTGGCCCCTCTCCTGCTGTGGTCCGGAAAGCTCAATGTACCGCTCCATCTGCCTGTCCACAAGCCCTGCCACCAGCTCCGCAAAGGGCTGCAGGTTCCCCTCCACCGCATAGGCCTCCAGTGCCTTGAAATATTCCAGCCTGTCCTCCTTGGCGATGGAAACGGGCGGGAACCCCTCCGCCATGAGCTGGTAGTTCATGATGAGCCTTGAGGTCCTCCCGTTCCCATCCGTGAACGGGTGTATCTTCACAAATTCCGCATGGGTCCACGCCGCCAGCTCCACCGGGTTCAGCTCCTTCCCCTTCCAGGACAGGTCCGCGTAAAAGTCCTTTACCTGCCGGTACATGAGCGGCGGGGGCGGCGGCATATGCTGTGCGCCGGAGATATACACCTGCACGTCCCGGTATACCCCGCCGACCTGGATGTTCTCCATCAGCAGGGCATGGATGTCCTTGACCTTCCCCTCGTCCAGGGGCATCCCCTTCCCGATGCATTCCTTCACATAGCGGAACGCCTTGCGGTGGTTGACCGCCTCATAGATCTCCCGCAGCGCCTTCCCCCCGATGGAGATCCCGTCCTCCAGGAGCACCTTTGTCTCGATGAGCGACAGGGTATTCCCTTCTATGGCCGTGGAATTGTGGGTATATTCTATTTCAAATGCCCGGTCAAAGGTGAACGTGGTATATTCCGGGATGGATTCCCGGCACCGGCCGTATAGTTCCTTTTTCCGGAACAGCTCCTGATAGTCCACAAAAAAGCCCTCCTTCTCTTTCAAAACTTCCTCTTACAGTATAGCACATTTCCCCGCTATAGTAAGCCGGAATTTCATTTCCTGTAAAGGAAATTGTCCCCCGCCTAGTCCTCCGGCATGATCCACCGCTCCCCGTCAAAGTCCTCGAACCGCTCCGTGGTCACGTTCTGCTCATAGTACACCGCAAGGATGCGCTTTAAGTCCTCCCGGTCCGCCCTCTTTACGGAAAATCCCTGCTCCTTCAAGGACTTCTCGATGCGGGACAGGTAGGGGAGCACCTCCGGCTCCTTTTCCTCCCGCAGCCGCACCATGATCAGGAATTCGCGGGCTGTGGCCATCTGCACCTGTATCCGGTCAAGGTGGGCCTGGTCTTTTTCCAGGAGCCTGCGCACCACGGGGTTTTCCTCCTGCTCCATGCGGGCGCGCAGGAACCGCTTGTTGTCCTCAAAGCTCTCCCGGCTGTTTAAGCACAGCATCTCGATCTCCGCCACGCCTTTTAACACTGTCATCAGCGCATAGATCCTGGCCCCCACGCTGGACGGTGACAGCACGGAGATGTTGGAGGGCTTCACGATGAAATACACCAGCTCCCCATGCCCGTAGGTCACCAGGCTGTAGTCCGTGACCTCCGCCGCCCCGATCAGCTGGCGGGTGGACGCCCTCTGCCTTTCCTCCCTTTTTTCTTTTCTGCTCATTCCGTATACCTCCATTCAAAGAACTGCTGGCCCGCGAAAAAGAATGCGCAGGCATACCTGATAAAATCCAGAATGCTGGTGTCCTCAAAGCGGATCGTCAGAAAGGAATAGACCGCCGTGAGCACGATGGGCGGGAAAAAGCCTGCCTGTGTCAGCGCCAGAATGGAAAGCAGCGCACACACGCCGATAATTCCGATATCCTTAAGCTGCCAGAGCCACATTGTGGCTTTGGCCTTCAAATTGTCAGGGTAAATATACAACTGACCGCCTCCTTCATAAATTTATGAATAATATCCGGCTCCTGCACAGCTTTCCTCCCGCCGCCTGTTTCCTGCGGGCATCCGTCCTGTGCACCGGCTCCTGTCACGGAAAAACCGCCGCACCCTGTGGCGCTGGCGGCATCTCCTGCATCCGCATTCTTCCCTTTGGTCCTTCTCCTGTTACGCAGGCTCCCCCTGTGCATCCTCCTGCGGGGTTTCTGTCTCCGTCTGCCCTGCCGTTTCCTGTTCCGGCTGTGCCTCTGCCTCCGCGCCTTGTGCCGTCTCTTTTTCCGTCTCCGTCCGCGTCCCTGTCTCCGCTTCCTGCAGCGCCTTTTCAATAAGGCCGATCACGAAGTCCTTCTGGCTTAAGCCCGTCACTTTCAGGTGTGCCTTGACCCGCTCAAAAAATTCCTCTGATACCTGGAATGCCAGTGTCCTTGTCGTCCCGTTTGCCATGTTCTTTCCTCCATTCTCAAAGTGTTCCTTCAGCACCATCTCGACATATTGGCTGAGTGTCAGTTTCATCTGTTCCTGCTCTGTCCGGGCCTGCGTGTGCAGGGACTCCGGGATCATCGCGCATAGGTTTTTACGGTTTTCCATGTCCCGCCGCTCCTTTCTCTGTCCTCTGTAGGCCAAGTATACCGGCAATGCATGGGGAAAGCCATACCAATACCCAACAAGGATTTCCCGCAAAAGGATGCAGGACCACCAATGTTATACATCCCCAGAGCTGCCCTCCCGCCTGCGCAGGAAATATGCAATCCCGCGCAGCACGAAGTCCACGCAGGGGATTGCCACGCTGTTTCCCAGCGCCTTGTACCGCGCGCTGTCCGATGCGCCGGGGATGTCCGTCCAGCCGTCTGGAAAGCCTTGCAGGCGCTCGCATTCCAGCGGCGTCAGTCGCCGGATCAGGTTTCGTTTCCCCACGATGCATTTATCCTGGCTGACATACTGGTTACTAACCCCTTTCTCATCCCCCCGGCACAATGATCCTACCAGTTCCTGATAGGTTTCTTCCCCATTTTCATTCTCTTCTTCTGCCGGTATCGGTTCCCCCACCCCATCCGTGCTGTCGAACCGGAGCGAAAACACCGCATGGTGGTCCGTAGCCGTCAATGTGTAGGAGATGCCAGACTGGCACCCAAAACCGTTCCCGCCGTTTTGGGGCTGCCTGTCAATGATGTTGCCGGTAATGCACAGCGTTTCCTGCAGGATAGGGATACCACTCTGGTTCCTGCTTGGGCGCGGGTCTGTGATAGTGGGGCATATCCCCTCCCCGGTCCCGGCGTGTCCCTGCCGGGAGGCCAGCACCAGAGGCTGGTTGTTCCCTCCCATCCCGAAGCCTGCAGAGACGGTCTGGGATATCCCTACCGGCCCCCTGAACCGGGAATCCTGCCCGTGGTTGTCGAACACCAGAGGCTGGTGCCCATGCTCCTGCGCCCGGAGGGTGCCTGTCTTATTTTCTGTCAGGTGCATCTGGCTGCCGCCCTGATCATTCAGGCACAGCACACCAGGGCGCTCCGATGCTGGGGAGCATTCCCCGTTCCCCTTGCCCGCAGCCCCAAAATCCAAAAGCCCGCCCAGATCTACAGCCTCATCCCGCTGGTTCACATGGAAGCTGCTTCCTGCCGGGAGACGCACCGTTTCCTCCCCCGGCTGCGCCACCAGAGGCTGGTGGCAGCCCATCCTTGCCCTTAGTGTTACCGTCACGTCTTCCGTGACATCCATCCTCTCCCCGCCCTGATCATTCAGGCAGTATGTTTCCTCTGGGAGATCTTTTGTCTGCAGATACCCATGGCCGCCTCCATCCCCGCCGTACAGGGCCGGCCATGTGCCGGACTCCCCGAAGATACGGCGGCTCTGTACATCCCATGGGGTCAGGCAAGCCCCGCCTGCACCATCAGCGCCTCCTTGAGCTGCGCCGGCAGCTCCTTGCCCCTCTCCCCCGCCCGCCGCAGTATCCCCTGGCAGGCCGTCCGGCTTAAATAGTATTTCGGGTGCGGTGAGTCCTCCAAAATCTGCGACAAGGAAGATACGGCGGCGTCTCTGGGCGACTCCCCAGAATTGAGCGTCCAGGACTCTCCAAGCCAGGCTGAATTTATCTCCCAGAATGGCCGCCCCAGCAGGTCCCCAGCGCCCGGCGTCAGGTCGAGGCACATGACAGGAACTGTCCTTGATTCTGACAATCTCTTCGATGACCGCCCGGAAGTCCTCGCCGCCCGCGGAGCTGAACGCCCCTGGGACATTTTCCCAAACGAGGTATCTAGGTCGGACAAGGTCATCTGGTATACCCCTTCTCCCATCGGCTTCTCTCATCTCCTTTACGATACGCACCTGCTCCATGAACAGCCCGGACCGCTCCCCCGCAAGCCCCTGGCGTTTCCCCGCCACGGACAGATCCTGACAGGGCGATCCCCCGCAGATGACCTCCACCGGGGGCAGCACCGCCCCGTCCAGTTTCGTGATGTCCCCCACATGGAGCATTCCGGGGAACCTTATCTTGGTCACTTCCATGGGGAACGCCTCGATCTCGCTGGCCCATGCCGGGGTGATCCCGTTATGCACGGCGGCCAGCGGGAATCCCCCGATGCCGTCAAACAGGCTGCCCATCGTCATCACAGGCGCCCCCCGACACCCCCCATGGCCTGCACTGTCCCTGCCATGTCCTCCCCCAGATGTAGAAATTCCGCCACCGTCTCTCTGGAAATGCGGCGGACAGGGATTTTATGCCTCCACGCCGCTTTCAGTTCCTCCTGCATGCCGCCGGAGACGCGGCTGCCGCACAGCCACATCTCGCCGCACACCTCAAGGAGCTTAAGCCCCATCCTGATCCCCAGTTCCCGCTGTTCCGGCACTGTGTCATCCAGCAGCTGCGGGTACAAAAGGTGGGCCGCCACCGGGGTGCAGCCCCGCTCCATCGCCAGTCGGCAGGCAGCTTTCGCGAACGCCACGTTTCCCTCCAAATCCCCCGCATAGGGGGACGCAATATATACAATCTTTCCTTCTGCCATAAGCGCCTCCTACTTCACTACCTGCACAATGGTCTTTGTCAGGTTCACAGCCCCCTGGGCCGCATAAACTGCGCCCATCACATTGGCTCTGGTCCCGGTATCCAGCCCGAACTGCCCCGCGATGCGGGGGACCTCCCCTGACGACAGCATCAGTCCAAGCCCCAGCAGGGCGTGGTCCTTCACCACCATCAGCCCCGCCACCAGGATAGTCGCCTGCAGGAACGTGGTCAGGCACAGCCCGATGACCTGCTTGCACCAGCCCGTAAAGCCGTCGATATATCCTCTGGGGACGCTGAACAGGTAGAGGCTTCCCACTGCGATCTGTATCATCAGAATGCCGCCCCTTTTCAGGTTGGCAAAGAACACCTTGATGACAGCGTAGCCCATGAGGATCAGTATAAAAATCATCAGTATCGGATTGGTGATGCTCCCAAGCCCCCCGAACACTCCCGCGGAGGCGGCATCCTGCCATGTCCCTGCATCCTTTAGGGACTCAATCGTGCTTACAGCCACCGCCCCGAAGTCTGAACCGAAACCGGTAATCCCCGCCGTAAAGCTGCCTTGCAGGGACACGCACAGCTTGTAGAGTTCCACCGGCACGGTGGAGAACAGCCCCGCCGCCATAAACCCTTTGATGGCGTTAAGGCCCGTCTCCCGGATGCTTCCCCTCCCGCTCTGGCACTCAATTCCGCACTCGAACACCGCCACCACCAGCCCGGTGGCGTACAGCGCCCATGCCAGATAGGAAAAGAACAGCACGATGGACTGCACCCACCCCATCTCAAACAGGTCGGCCCCCATGTTTCCCATCTGCATAAAGAAATCGCCTAAGAACCCTACTATCTGGCCGTAAATCCAGTCGATGATCTGGCCCAGCACGGTATCGGCGATAAAATCCCATATGAACACTTCCGCACTCACTTCCTTCCCGGTATGCGGATACTCCCTGTTCCGCTTCTTCTTTTCCACTTTTTCCGCTTTTCTTCCTGCCGTTTATCTCAGCACATCTTCTGGCCCATCTGCGGCACCGGCTCCCGGAACACGTCCAGGTAATCGCTGACCGCCCTGGATAGCTGCCCATAGTCATCCGCATTCGGCTTGTATATATACCATTCTACGTTTCTGCCGTCTTTCCATATATGCGGGCAGATGCCGTCACGGAAGCAGGGGTTGTTTACCTTCCTGCTCCCCCACAGGTCTGAAAAATGCAGCATCATGCTGTCAATCTCTCCTTCATGGCGGTTGATGAGAACCACCTTCAGGGCATCATAGTTGTCTGAAACAAAAGAGTCAGTAAAATGGATTTTCACGCAGATGTCCTCTGAGAGCCTGCCATAGCAGGCTTTCCCTACAATACGGACATCGGAAAGCCCCGTTCCCTTCCCAAAAAGTTTCCGCAGTTCCTGCTCAAAAAAAGTCATGCCTGCACCTCCCTGCATGCTTCAGCGCACATGCCAATCAATAATTAGACTATTAATCGCCTAAACTCCTGCCATCTGCCCGTAAATCCGGCCGATAATCCGGCACGGTGTCGGCGGCAGAATCCCAGCAGAGTCCTATATGAAAACTTCCGCCGCCCCTTCCTTCCCAAACACGGATGCTTTCCGCTCCACTTTTTCTTCCCTGCCCTTACTCAGCACATCCTCTGCTCCATCTGCGGCTCCTGCACCGGCTCCCGGAACACGTCCAGGTAATCGCTGACCGCCCCGGATAGCTGCCTGAAATCAGCATCTGTGGGCTTATATACATACCATTCTGTTTTTCCGCCGTTTTTCCAGATATGCGCATGAATCCCATCACGGAAGTCAGGGTTATTTACCTTTTTTCTCCCCCACAAGTCGGAAAAATGCAGCCGTACACAGTCAATCGGCCCTTCATGGCGGTTGAGCATCGTGACCTTCAGCACATCGTAGTAGTTCGCTTTACTCACTGCGACAAATTTCGCTTTCAGGCAGATGTCCCCGGAGAGCCTGCCATAGCAGGCATTCCCCACAATCCGAATATCTGAAAGCCCCATATCCTTCCCAAAAATCCTCTGCAGCTCCTGTTCAAAAAATGTCATGCCTATACCTCCTGCCCGCTTTCCCGGGTGTCAATTCAATATTCTGTTGTTTGTCTTATTACTGCACAATGGGGCTATGCTCATGTTATCGTACTAATCCGTATCCGGATATGGAATGTCCAGACTTCCCGATATGCCGCCTGCGGCGGCACAAACACTTAATGAGAAGAATTGCTTCTTTGCATTTCTTCCGTGTGAGATTTAGAACTTTTTGGCGTCCCATCCTATGATGGGATGTCTTTAGAAGTCCTTCTCATACTTTTCCCTATATCCCAAGTATCTGCCAGATATAAAGTGGTGCTGTCAGCGTGAACACCAGACAGGCAAACAGGATCGCCGGAGCCGCCCATTCAAACTGTCCGTGTTTCCGATAATCAAAGTACGCCGTCCCCAGCTTGGCAAAGAAGAACACAGCCAGAATCAGGTCGATGGCGGGGAACACCACTTTGTTCACCACCGTTTTGATCTGGGCCGATGCCGTGATCCATGTCCCCTCAATCGCCCCCGCCACATCGCCGGATGCCGCATATGCGGGGACGCAGAACATGCTGGCGGCAAGGAGCGCCGCACACAGTAAAAGAGCCATTTTCTTCATTTTCATAGGTTATCTCCCTTCTTTTTTCCTTTTCCTGATGATAGTTTTCCACCCTGCTGTCAGTCCGGGTTCTGCGGTGCGATATGCCAGTCGCTCCAAAGGTTCCCGCTTATGGTCACAGAGTCCGTCAAATCCATGGAGAGCATCCCTGCGGGCGTCCAGCAGTCTATGAGCCATGTGTAGGCCGTATAGCCCCCGTCCGGGTACCATATGGGGGTGAAGTGGGTCCTGCGGTTGTAGGTGCTGTAGGGGTTCTCCTTGAACTCATGAGACACGTCATAGCCGCCGCCCATGCGCTCCAGAAGCCGCCAGTAACTCTGGTAGCCGAACTCCGGGAAATAGGTGACGGCATTCTGCGCCGCCGTGACCGCTGACGGCTGGCTCGTACTCACATGAGTGTCCACCCGCTCCTGGATGCCGTATCCGGATTTCAGGGTCCTCCCGCTGGCCGTGGGTGATTTTGCGTCCGGAGTGACTGCCATGGACGCGGAAAGGCTGGCATAATATCGGTCGAAAGAAAACTCCCATCCTCCGTGGTCGCACCATTCCCCCTCGTCCTCGCCGTCCTCGTTATAATCGCTGTGCCATACCCAGTGCTCCTTCCACCAGGGGCGCCAGATCCCCCAGCTGGCTGACGTCACCTGCCCCTTTGCCGGGGCTGGCACACTGGAAAAACCGTCATTCCTGTCATCCGCATTGGGGTCCGGGGGCGGGTTCGCGTCCAGGTCCACGATATTCGCCCGGATAGTGCCCTTGCTTGCAGAGCCGCCCCCATGCACGTCCACTGTGATCACCATGACCTGCGGCTCCCTGGGCGTCCTCCAGCGCACCCACGCCAGCTGGCTCTCCCCTTCCGGGTAATAGACGCCGTTCACCGTATAGCTGCCCCCCGCGATGTGGAACGTGACGGAGACCGGGTGGTCCGGGTCGCTCTGGCCGCCCCTGATCGTCACCGCGGTGATCACCTCCGTATCCGTGCGGTACTCATAGTCGCAGTCCGTCACTTCCGGTATCTGCGGCGGCATGTCATTGAAGCGCACGATGCCAAGCCCAAGGCTGGACTTGATGTCCGCGTTGGAGGCTGCCGTGTTCCGGCTTCCGCCCCATGCCGGGAACCCTAAGTCCGCCGTTTCCAAAAACAGGGCCAGGGGGAGGTTCTTATGCGACAAGGACACCATCTTCCGCCGCAGCCCGCCGCTTATTTTTTCATCATAAAGGGCCGCCTCTGTGGCCGTGGTGGCGATAAAGGCGCCCTGGAACATGTAATAGGCAACCGGCTCAATGAGCAGCCGATACTCGCCGTTTACTAATACATCAAACTCCATCCCCACCAGGTCCGCAATGCCCCGCACCACCTGCTCATCCGTGAAATAGCTCTTGATGGCAGAGATGTTGCTGGTGCCGCTGGAGCTGACGATCCGGGGCAGCGCCTGGGAGGGGTTCGTATAGGCATAGCCGCCCTGTGCCGGGGAAAGCCCTGCGCCGCCGCTGTACTGCAGCTTGCTCACCTTCCCGAAATGGTAAACACTGCCGGGGATGCTCTGGTTGGTCAGGTCTATGGGCGTGGTGACCACTGAATGGTCGCTGGCCCTTACCACGCTCACCCTCACCCCGTCATAGCCCGGCGTCCATTTGTTCTGGCTGGTCCCCTGCCCCATGCCGCCTCCCCCGCCGTCCATGTTCCCCTCCCCTGTGGCATGGGCAGGAACGGCAGACAAAAGGGAGCAGAGCAGGGAAACCGCCAGCAGGAATGCAATGCTTTTCCCTACTTTCCTGTTCTGTCTCAGGTTCATTCCTCTCAAACACATCCTCCTTTCCAACCGGGCAGGGCAGTCCTTCTCCCCTACCCGCCGTGCGGCCCATTCCCCTGCATGGGCCAGTGCATAAAAAAAGTGCCGCACATTGACCTGTACGGCGCCTTTCCATCAAAATTTTTTTCAGTTTATCCGATTTAATCCATGCTTCCGATCTTGTTCCCGTTCTCATACATGTTGTCTGCCTGGGTTGCGGTGTTTGCACCCAGGTTGGGCACATTATCAAATCCGGGCAGCCCTCCGCTGCTGTTTCCGCCCCCGTCATCCGCAGGCGGCACATAGGTGTCATGGTCCACCGGCTCCGGGGTGGTCTCCACCTTGGTCCCGTCCGGCTTTTCCTCCGGGTCCGTCAGGGTTTCCTCATCCGGCTGCTGCGGCTTTTCCACCTCCGGCTGGATGCTCTGATCCGGCTGCTCAGTCTGCACCGGCGGTTCGGTCTGTACCGGCGGTTCAGTCTGCGCTGGCGGTTCGGTCTGTACCGGCGGTTCGGTCTGTACCGGCGGTTCAGTCTGCACCGGTTGTATGGCCACCCCCGCACTGCCCTCTTCCCCACTCTCCACCGCAGGGGAGGGGGTGACAAGCACCGCCGCAGCTCCACTTTCGGGAAGTACATCCTCCCCCGCAGGCGGCTTTGCAAACCGCAGGCTGATGGCTGCCAGCAGTCCCGCGCAGATGGCGATGCCTCCCCCGACTGCCAGACGTCTTTTCGTCTTTTCTGTCATCTTCATACTAATCCCTCCTTTGGCATGGCTGTTATGGTTTAGTCCTCTTTTGTTCGGTTTGTACGATTTACCATACTACATATTTAGAATAAAGTCTAGCGATATTTCAGAATACTTCAATATATCCTGCCTGCACCTTCACCGTGATGTGCATGGAGGGGAGGAGCCTCCCGCCAAAGCGCACCGGCACCTCCAGCCGGATCACGGCGTCCGCCTCGAACCTGGCCGCGTTCTGCGGGTCGGACGGAGCGAGGGGCGCGTTCCTGACTGTGACGGAGAGGCTGTCGATGGCAAACTCCAGCGCCTCCCCGTTATCCCCCGCGTATTTGACGTGCCTGCCGCCTTCTTCCTGTGTCCCAAGGGTGAGGTCGAGAAAGGAATAGATATCCCCCTCATTGATTGCCGCCTCCCATGCCCCGCCGCCGTCCGGCAGATAATTTCCGGAATAGCCCTCCCTCACGCCATGGTACACGCCATAGTAATTGTCATTGACGGTGGAGATGATGGCATCCTCCGTGGCGTCCCGGACGCCCGCTGCGATCAGCTGCAGGCGGAAATACTCCGAGATGCCGCAGAAGATGATGAGCAGCCCCAAAGCGGCGGCAATGGCAAGAGGAAAAGACGCCCCGCTTTTGTCCTTAAATATCTTCCATATCTTTTTTCCCATTCTGGCCACCTCACTTCCAATACACTTCTGATTTCCCGGTGGCCTGCGAGCGCAGGATGACAGGGAACGAACCGAAATTCCCGAACAGCCCGATGTCCTTCTGCAGCGTCAGGGTCACCGTCACCTCCTGGTTCAGCTGTATCTGCCCGCTGTCAGACCACGCAATCTGCGGGTCGATCCCCGTCCTCTCCCGCAGGACGGCAGCCCGCCTGTCCGTCTCCGCACCGATGTGCCCGGAAATCTCCGCCTCCCGCATCAGTTCCGTGGCAAAGGTGTCAAGCTGCTGTTTGGCGATGAACACCGGCAGCACCCGCAGCGAGAGCGCCAGCACCAGCATAACGCACAGCACCAGAACGGCCACGTCCACATACCCCTCCGCCCGCCGCCCTTTTATGATGCGGCAGAACCGTTTTCTCAGCACATGACCACCCCCTGTCTCTGGACACCTTCCCCTACCTGCGCTACCATGGGGTACTCCCCGATGCCGGTTCCCTTGTCCTTCATGTTCCAGAGCATATGGTCGATTTCCTCATGGCGGTCGCAGTTTTCATTGTCCTGCCAGCTGTCCCGCAGCAGTTCCAGCGGATTTTCAAACTGCAGCAGATAGTCCGCATATCCCACGAATGCCCCCTCCACCAGCACTTCCTCATAGATGAATTTTGCCGCGGCGATCTCTGATGCCATCTCAATGAGTTCTTCTGCAGGTTTCTGCCGAAGCTGTCGGATGTATGCCTCATAGCAGGCTTTCAGCCGCTCTTTCAGCCTTTTTTCCTTTCCGTCATCCATTGCCTTGTCCACCTCCTTCCTGTTATCTTCCACCTCTGCCCCCATCCTTTCCCTGTCCACCTCCTTTATACTTTCCCATGTCGGCCCTATCACTTCATCCAGTTCCAGATACCGCGGGTTTGCCACAATGTATCCGCAAAGCAGCATGCGGACGATCAGCTGGAATTCAGCGGCCCAATCCCTTAAGTCCTGCCCGGTATTGGCGTACCATGTGTCAAATTCACGGATCAGCGCCAGCGTCTGCCTGTCCGAAAGCCCAAGCGGGAGGAATGCCAGAGGATGCCCCGCGCCGTCATGACAGAACGCATCTTCTGCTTCCATCCTCCCCGTCCTGTCTGAACGCAGGGAGAGCTTGCAGCTGTTGTCCTCATCCATGGGGGAGATGCCAATGACCTCATAGATTTCATGCCTGTAGATTGTTTTCATACTCCCTCTCCTAAAACATCCCGCCAAGGCTCTGCAGCGCCACATAACAGATAATGGCTAAGTAGGTCAGCAGGAAACATACCAGCATGATGAAAGAGAACACCCTGATCTTTGGCGGTATCTTCTGCGCCTGGGCCTTCAGCCTCTGCAGCTCCATCTGCTTGAAATCGTGGGACAGCATCTGGAAATACACGGCACTGTCATCCCCCCGCAGCACCCCGATCAGCCCCCGCACCACATCTGAGAGCATGGGGGAATTGAGCCTTGCCTCGAACCGGGTCAGCGCCGCCTCATAGTTGGAGGAGCGCATGTCCGCCAGCAGGACGTCAAGCTCCCCTTTGAGGGCCTCCCCTGCGTTTCCCCGGAAACGCTCCAGCATGCCGATCACGTTCCGGCTGGCTTTCAGCTCCTGCTCGATGGTGGCCACCATTCTGGGCAGCTCCCCCTCGATCTGCTCCCGCTTTGCCTTCAGCCGCTCGTCCGCTTTCCCGGTCTCCCTGAAGTACAAAAGGAGGGCAAGAACCACCACAAAGGGGGCAAGCAGCGGCATCAGGAAGAGGCAGGGTATCACGCCTAAGAGCACCGCCCCCGCTTTCACCAGAGCGTATGCCTGGTAGACCTCCGGCTCCATGCCCATGCCGCCTGCCTTCAGCACGTTTGCCATCCGGCTTCTCTTGTACTCGTCCATCCGGATGTGCTTTGACAGTTTCACAGCCGCTGACATCAGGCAGGCTTCCACGGTCTTTGCTGCCTTCTTCTCCTGTTTCACCGTCCCCAGAATAGCCCTGGATGCGCCGGTGGTGGGCAGTCGTAAGAATGCGGCTGTCAGGTAAAACAGTCCAAGGGACAAAAGCAGCCCGAATAAGAATAAAAGTCCCGTCATGGCGCTCACCTCCTGTATTCTATGGGACGGGTCAGCTTCACCACAAAGCCTGCAGATATGAAGATTGCCGCGGCTGTGGCGGACAGGATCACCTGTCCTAATGGCGTGTGCATCAGCACATGGTACCAATCCTTGTTTAACAGGTACATTAACGGGATGTTCCCCACCACGAAGATAACCATGATCAGGAATTCCTTGCGGGGTTCCACGATCAGATACTCCAGCTCCGCATTCACGTTCCGCATATCCGAGAGTTTCGTCACGATGGGCGTCAGGGTGGTTTTCAGGCTTCGGTCATGCTGGCAGTCGCTGACGGCGTCGCACCATTCCCGGAACACCTCGTTGTCAATCCGCCCCCGCATGGCCTTCAGCGCCGCCTCCACATCCGGGCTGACCATCTTGATCTGCATCAGGAAGTCCCGGAACACCTTGGAGACCGGCGGGTTTAAATAGCTGATGTTTTCCTCCACGGCTGTCACGATGTCCTCGGTCCGCAGATAAGCGGTGGTGACCACCGACAGGGCCGTCTCCAGCTCCGCCGACACGTCACGCCTGTAATGGCCTGCCGTCAGCTTCACATACCAGAACGGCAGGAACAAAAAACCCACCGCCATTACCGGGGCCAGAAAAAAGTTCCCCAAAAGAATGGCGGTGGAGCCGCCCATACAGAACAAGGCCAGGGCCTCCGCGCATATCAGCGAAAAGCGTTTCCCCCTCCCTGTCATCTCCAGTACGCCCTGGGCCTCCAGAATCTCCCTGCGCAGGGGTCCGGGTCTCCTGCGCCCGGTAGTTTCCCGGATATCCTCCCGGATGCTGCCTTTCGGCTTTATCAGGAAAGCGAACAGGCCGTCCGTGAATTCCGTGGGCTTTAGGCCCAGGATCAGGAACACGCCTGTTATCAGCCCGGCGCAGGCCAGCAGTTGGATCGCTGTCATAGGGCATCCCCCTCCTTCCTTTTTCCGTTGCTGCCAGACACCGCCAGAAGCCGCGAGAGCATCTCCTGAGGCATCCCGTTCTCCATCAGGCGGCGGGCAAGCCCCTCCGATATGGGGTTCACCTGCCTATGGCTGCCATTTATTATGAACCTGCCGTTTTCCACCCGGTTCTCCGTGATCTGGTACTGGAACAGGGGGCGGAACTTCCTTGTGCCGTCCGGCAGGATCTCACATTCCATAATCTCCATCAGCCGCCGGTCCTTGTTCTCAAGCTGCTTGCAGAATGCCACGATGGGGTATGCCTCCGTGACGAACCCCATCAGGGTGTCATCCCCCATGTCGACAGCCCTCTTGCAGAGGGACACCATGCGCCTGTAGGTGGCGTCGCAGCTCATGGAGTGGATGGTGGTGACCACGGCCACGCCGGTGCGGGCGGCTTCCTGCGCCGCATTCGCCTCCGGCCCCCGCATCTCCCCCACCACGATGATGTCAGGGTTGAAGCGCAGCGCCATGTCAAGGAGGGCGATCTGGTCCACCCTCTGGCGCTCGTTCTCGCTGTCGCGGGTCAGGGTATGGATGACGGAATTGACCACTTTTCCCTCCTTCCTGCGCACCAGGGCCAGCTCTCTGGAGCCGTTCTCTATGCTGTAGATGCGCTTGCCGTCAGGAATGGTGGTGAGCAGCCACCCAAGGAGGGTGGTCTTGCCGGAGCTGGTGGCTCCCGCCACGCACACGGAGATGCCGTAACGGATGCATTCCGCCAAAAAGTCCAGCATCTGCCCCGTGGCCGTCCCGCCCTTTATGAAGTCCTGCTTTTTCATGCTCTGGGGGTTGACGATACGGATGCTGGCCGCCACGCCCACGTCCTCATCCACTATGGGTGTCTTTAATACGGCAATGCGGATGTTCTTGGAGAGGTGCCCCAGGACGCTGGGGCTGGCATCGTCCAGCACCATGCCGGAAACGTGCAGCATGCGCCGCACCACGTTGATGGCATGCTCCGGGCTGTCGAAATGCTCCGTGAGCTTCTCCGTCACGCCGCCCGAAAACTGCACCTCCACGTCATCCCATGCGTTGATGTCGATCTCCTCTATGCCCTCCCCGTAGATATATTTGGTCAGGAAACCGAATTCCGCCATCTCGCAATAGATGGCATCGATCAGCGTTTCCGTGTCCATGCCCGGCACGGATATCCTGTGGTCCAGAATATACTTTCCCGCAAAGCGCCGGATCTGCGCTCTGGCATCTTCACTGCCCTCCGCTGTGACCAGGCTGCTGTACTCTTTGGAAAGATATGCCTGCACCTCCTTAAGCACGGAGGCAAAATCCCTGCCCTCCGCATCCGCCTCAAAGAACAGGCCGTGGGCGCGCAGCGTACTGACATCCCGTCTGGGGGCGTCATAATCTTCCCCACTTTCGGGGAATCCCTCCCCGGCAGGGACATTCCGTATCTCCTCTGCTGTAGGTTCCGCCTGTTTTCCGGCATCTCTTTGGTTCGGACGGTCTTCCCCTGCACACGGAGGAATGGCATGTGCGGTTTCCGCCTCCGGATTCCCCGCAGCCATGCTTTTTCCTGTCTGAACACTTCCGTAAAAATCCCCCTGTAATGCCGCCCGGCTCCGCTTTTCCCCTAACATCCGAACACCTCCCTTGTAATGGCCTCCATAGATTTCCGGAATGCCCTGCTGTCCTTCAGCCCCAATTCTTTGAACAGGTTCCCCTCCAGAACCTGTGACGCCACCTCATCGGAATGGGGTATCTGGAACGCCACGCTCCCCAGCACCTGCTCCATATGTCCGCTTGCCTCGTTAGGGTACACGTTGGCTGCCACCCTGTACTGCTTTTCCGCATCCCATTTGCTCTCCTTTAATAAGGGCAGCTGGCTGGACAGGTAGCTGATGGATTTTAAGTCGCAGTTCACCATCCGCAGCACTGCATCGGACTTGAGCAGGGCGATAGCGGAGAGGATATCGTTGGCAATGGAGCTGCTACAGTCGATGACCACATAGGGGGCGATGTTCCTTAACGCCTGCAGCAGTTCCTCCGCCTGGGGACGCTCATAGGGCGGATAGGTGTATTCGTTCTCCCCTTTCCGCATTCCGAGGATGGCAAGGTGGCGGAATTTCTTATGGGTGATGCAGTTGTGCCGCACCAGAGATTCCGACACATGGCTCGCCGCAAGGATGCTCCCGAGAGAATGTTCTTCCTCCAGATCCCCGGGCGGGCAGATGCAGGGGAGCATGGGTGTGTTCATGTCACATAAGAGCAGCGCCACGTCCTTCTTCTGCTGTGCCAGATATGCCGCCAGCTTGACGGCCACCGTTGTCTTACCGCAGCCGGGACTACCCCACACCGCCAGCACCCGATTTCCTTTTTCAGGCTCTTTCCGATTATCCTCCCCGCCGTTGTGTCGGCTGAATATGCTGTTCTTCATGAAATTCAATCCCTATTCCCCCCCGCTTCCCGACAGCGCTTCCTCCGCCTGCTGGATCACATCCTCCATGGACTGGCCGTTTTCGGGGCTGTCACCTCTTTCCCCTGTTTCCTGAGTGTCCTCTGCGCTTTTTTCCTCATCTTCTTCTGCAGGCGCATACAGTTCTTCCAGCACGGCATCCTGCGCCGTAATAAATTTGGCGGTGTTTTCCGCATCCCCCCGGTATACCAGCGAAAGGTGCAGCCTGCCCTCTGCCTCCAGTTCCGCCAATATTCTTGACTGTTCCGGCGCCACCAGCAGCGTCACGGTGGTGGGCAGCTCCCTTTCGGAGTCCCCATCCTCCCGCTCCCCGGTATTGGCGTCATACCCGCTGTTCGCCGTCACGGCAATGACCTCCACATACTGAAGTTCGGGCGGTATTACGGTCACCCCCTGCTTTTTGTAGTCTGGGGCGATGACGGATACGATGTCGCCGCTCTGCAGCTTTCCCGACAGCCCGTTGGCAAAGGCTTTCACCGTCACGGACATGGCCTGTTTCTCGCCGTTTAAGCTGTAAAGGTAGGCGTTCTCTGCGGCAGGCTCATCTGCGATTTTGGAGGCGATGATATAGTCTCCCGGCACAAAGTCGGCGGAGGCGTACCTGCCGATGGCCGTCTCCGGGTTCCTCACCACATCCTCCGGCAGGTTGTACCCTCCTACCTCCACCACCTTCACCTGCGCCGCCGTGATCTCATCGCCCTTTTTGATCTCCCGAACCACCCGCACGATCTGAGTCTTTTCGCTGATGCTCTTGTTAAAAAGCGGTATAACCGCAAAGCATATGGTCAGCGACAGTATGATGCAGGCCACCCCTATGACGATCCTGTTCTTAAAAATCTGCATTCTTTTCCCTCCAAAAATAATTTTTCACATGCACAACCCCGCCATCTCCTGCGGGCATGCCGTCTGCTGCGCCTGCCCCATGAGCTCCCCAAGGCTGCACATCGGCTCATCCTCATGGAATTCTATCCCCTTCAGGCACAGGGATTCCCTGCCATGGAAAGGAAGCGGCTCCATGGAAATAATCGCCCCGACACAATTTTCTGTGACCGGCCTCTGTGAGGCATAATTGTTCTTAGCATCCATAGGCTCCCCGGAGCCGAAAAGGTCATAACAATAAAGTCCTTCGGGGACAGTGCCATGGTCAACCGGCGCACCTGTCCCCCAGACTGTCCTTCCCTCCAGCTCTGCCCGTTCATACATCCACCCTCCGGCATCTGTACGTTTTTCCATCCCGATCCC
This sequence comes from Lachnospiraceae bacterium, assembly GCA_022797535.1. GTDB lineage: Bacteria > Bacillota > Clostridia > Lachnospirales > Lachnospiraceae > Acetatifactor. The sequence goes on from JAAWKU010000004.1 coordinate 45,737, forward strand.
TCCAAAGTCCGGGCGGGCCTTCCATGAAAGCCCGCCCCCCTGTCTTACCTGCCCACTGCGTATCTTTTCCTGCGGCTGCGCAGGAACGCCGCCAGTGCCACCACCGGCACGGCGGTACAAAGTGTGATGATGATTTTCTTTTTCATATGGTCCATCCTCCAATCTTCATGAAATAGGCCATGGCTGCCCCTGCCGCCAGGAACGGCCCTGCGGGGTGGGCGGTCCTTCCCGGCCTCCCCTTAAGCCTCCTTACGCAGGAACAGATAAGCCCGTAAACGGTAAACACTGACAGCCCCATGACGGATGCCGCCAGGCTGGCCGGCAGTCCCAGCATAATTCCCATGGATGCCGCCAGCTTGATGTCCCCGCCCCCGATCCCTCTTGGCTCTTTCCCCACCAGTGCCACTAAGAGGTACGGCAGCGCCGTAAATGCCCCGGCAAGGTTCCATGGGGAAAAATGCAGCAGGGACAGCAGTGCGATGGCCGTCTGCAGGCTGTCCGGGATCTCCCTGCTCTTGATGTCGCAGACGGAAACCGCGGCCAAAAGAAAAAGGAACAGCACAGCCTGCAGCACCACCCCTGGTGATGCAGGGTTAACCGGCATAGTTGAACATCTGCTGGATGCGGTTCACCAGCGTGGGCAGCACCGTATCCTTGAACAGGGCATACAGGCCCCCAAGCAGGAGCGCGCCAAGCACCACGGCGATCAGGATCTTCACTGCCGTGTCCACATATCCCTCCCCGGAACGCTCCGCCAGTTTCTTTCCTGCCTCCATGGCCTTTGCCACAAAAACGCCGCACATCCTGTCCATCTGGTTTCTGATCTTCTTCATTAATTTTCCTCCATTTTCTGGTTTTATGGTTTTGATAGTGTCATCCTGCTGCTGTTACATCCCTGCCATCTGCTGGCTTTCCTGGGGTGTTTCCCCTCCTGCTGCTTCCTGTACGGCAGGAGGGGCCTGCGCCATGGCGAGCACCTGCTGGTAGGCATCCAGCACGGCATTGTGGAGTTCATTGCGAAACTCCGCTGTCACAGGGAAGCACACCTCCCTGTAGCCATCCGTTGTCTTGCGGCTGGGCATGGACACGAACAGGCCGTCCCTACCGCCCTCCACCACCTTGATTCCCCGCACGGCAAAGCAGCCGTCTATGGTCGCAGAGGCATAGGCGCGGATGCCGCCCTGCTGTCCGGGCGGGTACATGGAACTGATCTTGACATCCAGTGTAGGCATAAAAATCCTCCTTCTTTTTTCTGCCCTTTACAGGGCATTGATGCTTTCTATCCAGCAGACAGGCATGCGGCATTGGACGCCTTCTGCCTGTCAGAGCTGCATTGTCTGGCCCTGGGCCTGCTGTGGGGCGGTGAACCCTATTTCCTGGAAACCGATGCGGTCCACATAGTAGAAGCTGCTCCCCGTGCCGTCATAAAGCTCCAGCACATCGCTCATGGAGAGGGAGTGCCCCTTATAGCTGGCCGGGAGGGCGCTGCCGTCATTCCCGAACTTCCTGTACAGCGCCTCCAGGTCGTTGGTCTGTGCCGCCCCGTCATATACGGCCCTGTAGTTCTCCTTGTCCGGCGGGCCGAACTTCCTGCACATTTCCTCGTACCCGATGAATTTCATATACACGTCCACATCGGGTTTCAACTGCCAGACACGGATATTTTTAAGTCCCTGCGCCGTACCGGCCTCCTGTCCCACGGCCATGAGGCGGTCGAACATCCCGTCCATCCACTGGACTTTCTGGACCTGCCGCTGCCTCTCCAGGAACCTGCAGAGCTCATCCCCCCTGAACATGGGGTCCACCACGGCACATCCGTCCTCCACTCTGCCTGCCCGGCTCCCGTAATACATGATGATCCCGTTTTCAATCCGGATCTGGTTCACATTCCTGCCCCCTTCCTGCGCATAGTCATTGCCGGTGTCATTACGTCATGGTCATCCCTCCGCCCTGCCCCTGCCGGAATTCAGTAAGGGCCTGTTCATCGGGATATATGAGCTTTCCGTCCATGACCTCCAGCACCGCGAAATCATCCCTGTCGCAGATCAGCACCCGGTGCTGGTAGGGTTTTTGCATCTCCACATAGTCAAGGGCCTCCTGGGGGCTGTACAGCCACACCCCTGCGCTGTAGCGGCCGTCCGGCAGGAAGCTGTAGCCGGAGTATTCCGGCTCGTTCCCTGCAAGATCCTTTGCCCCTACCGGGCGGACCTGGGAGAGCATCAGCTTCGCCTCGTCTGGCAAAAGCTCCGGCTTCAGCGTCCCCGTCACATCCTCCCGCCAGAACCGGCAGCTTTCCCCGTTTGAAAGGGATACCAGGAATACGCTCCGCCCCATGGGGTTCGGGTTCGCCCCGTTCCCTCCGGTGCAGAGGAAAAGCTGGCCCGGATGCTCCGGGGGCAGCGCTGCCCTGTTCAACACCACCACCTTCCCTTTCAGGGAGATGCCGTACCCGGTCTGGCCGCAGTCGCCTTTCGTGTATTCACGCATGATGCCGTGCCTCCTTTTTCTGCAGCATCCCGCTCAGTTCCGCAAGCATCTGGAGCTTCGTGCTGTCCGGCATGGTCTTTAACGCCGCATGCACATATGCCTCCACCGCCTCCGGCGACTGGTCTCCGGGTTCTATCACATCCACCCTGCGGACGGTCACTTTCCCGTCCGCGAGCCCAAGCCCCACGATGCCGCCGTATTCCAGGTTTGCCGCCTCCCGCAGCGCCTTGGGGATCAGCACCCTTCCCTTGCCGTCCATCAGCTTATAGATTGCATTGCCCATAGTTCCCTCCTTCCTTTTCCTAGGCGGTTTCCATGATGCCATAGCCGCCCATCCTGCTAATACACACGGGAAGAATCGCCTTCAGGCGATTCTTCTGGAAATGGTCTGGATTTTCTTTGGCCGGGTATTTCCGGCCTTAGAAAATCCCCATTTCCTTCACAGCCCGAACAGGCTCATCTGCCTAGGCTGCGCCCGTTCCCGTTCCTTGGGGTCATAGTTGGTGATCAGCACCTCCGGGAATTCACAGCCGCCGTCATAACGCTGTGCCAGGTTGTTGATGCGGGTGACTGCCGTGATGGTGTACCCTGCGTACAGGTCCCGTATAAAGCCGCAGTCATTGTAGCTGACCATCCATTTCCCCCTGCACCCCGCCAGCACGTCCCGCAGCCTTGCGTGGTCCTCTTTCCGGAACACCACCGCATAGTGCCCCTCCGTCTCATAATAGGGCGGGTCGCAGTAGAAAAAGGCGCCGTCCCGGTCGTACTGCTGGATCAGCGCCTCGAAGTCCTTGTTCTCCACCACCGTGTCCGCAAGCCTGCGGGATGCCTGCCAGATGGTGTCAAAGCATTTGCGCACGTCAAAGTTCTTGCAGCCGTAGGACGTGCAGCCGCTCCCGTAGCTGTACCGGATCAGCTTGAAGAACGCGGCCGCCCGCTTCACGTCCGTCACCTCCGCGTTCTCCATCAGGATCGCCCGTATTTCCTCAAAATCAGGCGCCGGCAAGGAAATCTGCGCCAGTTCCAGTTCTTCCGCCAGGAACGGGACGTCAAACTCCTGCTTGTCGAGGAACCTGCGGATGACGGTAAACTCGTCCCTGCTGTTCACCGGCAGGAAACCAAGTTCCCTTAAGAATGCCCATGTCCTGTCCTTCACGCAGCCGAACAGGTTGGCGAGGTTGGAGTTGTAGTCGTTATAGACCTCCATGCACCTGCCACTGGGCGGCCTGCCGAAGAGCACCCACCCGCCCCCGCCGAACACCTCGATATAGCGGTCAAAGTTTACGGGGAACATCGTATAAATCAGCTTCCGAAGGGCTTTCTTCCCGCCCACCCATGAGATAAAGCTGTCTATGCCGCACCACCTCCTTTCCTGCGGCGGCAGTTTCACTGTCCCATTGAAATGCCCTGGCCGGATGTTTCTTCTCCCTGCATGATGGCAAGCTGTTCCCTGTCTGCCTGCCGGAACTCCACAGCCCCCATGCTTTCCCCTAAAAAACCCCAGTCATCCGGATAGTAGCTGCCGCCCTCATCAAGCGGGAACGGCTCCCTGCACAGGATGGTTCCCCAATGGTTTACCAGCACAAAGGGCGCTATCTGTGCAAAGCTGCCATCCAGATTGTCCGAATCCCTCACGTCATAACAGAAAAGCCCTTCCGGTACCGTGTCCCTGTCAAGGCGGGCGTTGGTAAACAGCACTACCCTACCGTCTACCTCCGCCACTTCATAACTTTCTTTTACTGCGTCATAGAGCGCCATATTCCCTCCCCGCTCACTGCATTGCCATTCTCCAGTTTCCCCCGCTGTTCCTGCCCCGTATATTCATGCACAAACTCCTGCCTGTTCCGGGAGATGGTGCCATAGGAGGTAAACACAAAACCTGCCTGTTCTATCTGCCGCTCCCCATACCCCCGGAAGTCAAAACGGGAAAAGGCAGGGTCGCCCGTGTCGATTCCGGCGCTCTGCAGGACATACTCCCCGTATGCGTCTGGTGAGAGGATATCCGAGCCGAAATCATAACAGCCCAGGTTGGCGGCAAAATCCAGCGCCATATCCATGTCAAAACACTGCTCCAGTTTCAGCACGGCCTTATACTTCATGAGCATCAGGTCATCCGGTGCCTCCCGCCGCAGTTCCTGCAGGCGCCCTGCCAGGGTGTTCAGCTTCCCGATATCCTCGTCCCCTACCATCTGGTACTGGAATGCCGGGATGATGCTCTTGGTCTCTGCGATTCGGCAGGCATCAAAGGATTCCTCACCAATGGACAGGAGCGCCCACTGGAGGGCTTTTTCATCCGCAGGCAGTTCCAGCCATATGCCGCTGTCCCCGTCCGGCGCATCGGCCTTTTCGATCCGCAGGGACAAAAGCCCGCTGTGGCTGTCCCCACAGGAGGGCAGGTGCTCCCCGTCATAAAATTCCCGGCGGGCGGCGGTACTGCTGCGGTACACATAGCCCCTGGGGGTGAATGCCCCGTGGTCACTGTTCCGCAGTGCCTTCCCTACCTTTGCGGAGTCCAGCAGCTCCACCGCCCCATCCGACAGACTCTCAACTATGTCAAGCATGCCGCCTTCCATGCACGCCCTCCCAAGGCTTGTGTCATTTGTCACACCGGGATGGTATTCATAATCATCCAGACCGGCGGAAAGATTGATCAGTTCCTTCAGGGTGATGGTTTCCTTCCCTGTTTCCTCCATGTGTAGCTTTACGGCTCCTTCAAAGGTCCCGACCTGCATCTCATCTATACGGCTTACGGCATATGCCAGCAGGTTTAGTTCCTCCAGGGCATTTTCTCCTGAAATGGGGTTGTCAAACAAGGCGCTCCACAGGAAGTCCGGCCAGTCGCCGGTATCTTCCAGCATATACCCGCCTCCCTCCGGCACATGGGCACGCTGGAGGGCATCCCTGACCTCATAGGGAGTGGCCGGCAGTTCCAACACCGCCCCCTGGTAGCCCCGCAGGTTCTCATGGCCGTCTGCATAGATATTGACCCGCATCCGCATCATCCGTTCCCTCCCATCCTCATCCCCTGTCCCTGGGTCTGCCACTGTTTCAGATCCTGTTCCGTCTTGATAAAGAAATCATCCCCGGAATGCCAGAAACTGACGCAGAGTTCTCCTTCTTCTGTCTTGATCTCCCGCTGCTCAAAGCCTTCCCCCCAGCCATCGGATTCCTGACCGTGCCATTCCTCCGTCAGACCTGCCAGTTCCTGGGGCGACAGGGGGCCGTGGCTTTTTACCTCCAGCACGCCCCACAGCTTCCCGTTCCACAGCTCTACCGTAGGGTTCATGCTGAACACCTTCCGTTTCAGCAGACGGTTGTGCAGGTAGACAGCAAGCCCTCTTTCCCCTTCTTCCTTCAGGTGTTCCTGCCCGATTTTCTCCAATATTTGGTTCTCATACTGGCACAGTTCCCCGGATTCCATTTCCATGGACTGATCCGAGATGCCGCCCCAATCCTCGTCATAAGGGTACAGCAGGCCGCTCAAGGGGCTGAACAGCTTCAGTTCCTCCAGTTCTTCCGTAAGCTGTGCGATTGGGCGATCCCTGCGCAGCACCATCCCATACCCTGTCTGCACAACGCCCTCTTTCCTCATCTGGCCTTCCCCAAGTTTCCCATAATCCAGGTACGGCTGTACATCCTCATGGATGTGGATCTGTGCATTTTCCAGATAATAATGCCCATAATCCACGGCGGTCCGGATATCTTCCGGCAGTACCGTATACTGCTCCAGCTCTGCAATCACCCTCATGGCTTCTGCCATATCCTTTGGTACCTCTGCCTCCAGGGCTGCAAACAGCTTTCCCCTTTCCTTCTCATCTCTCAGGATGCCTTTTTCCGCCAGCATCCCTGAAAGCCCGTTCATTTCCCTGATGTCCCCGGAAAACGGCAGGAAATCCTCCAGCTCCCGAACAGGGCAGGTGATGCCTAATACTTTGCACTCATCCAGCCCATCTACCCCCAGGTTCTTCACCGCCAGCGCGAGCCTTTCCTCAGAAGCCGGGAGGGATACCGGGTAGGAGTGGTAATGTCCCGCCGCGTAAAAAGGGGAATGCAGCGATGCCTGGATGACGCACGATCTGTCATATCCAGGTGTCGGAAGGTATTTCCCGTCATAGACCTGTTCCAGCGGCTCCCCCGTCCGGATTACATAGCTGTAACCCGTAAAGCGCCCCACATTGTTTCTGGTATATTCCCTCCCTGCCGCACCGTAGTCAATAAAAGGCGCAAGCCGCTTCGGCACTTCCTCCTTCCCCAGCAGGTGCCTCCCCAATGCCTCATGGCCTGTGACGCCATCGAAGAGCCTGAACTTGTCCATGTTGCAGGACAGGTTCACGATCTCCGCCATGGAATTCGGACTCTCGATATCCAGCGCCGCCTGGAATACAGCCTTTTCCCTTTCTGTCATCCCTTCCATATGCCGGTCCAAAAACTCCAGTTCCCGTATGCCCTGTCCCGGCTGGAGCGGCATCCCCTTCAGATGTGCCTTTAAGCCCTCCAGCGTCCCGGTGACATCCTCGATTATAACTGTGCCCTCGTCACCGTTCTTCATGGCGGCCCGCCTTTCCTGCTTCCCCAGGGGGAATGCCAGCCATTGGCCGTCCGGTGCGGCGCTGCCGCTCAAATATACCCTTGTCATCCTCTGCTCCTTTCTTCCTCCAATACCTCTGCCCCATACCGCCGGACCAGGAACGCCGTGACGACTGTCCGAAATGTCCCATCGCTGATCAGTTCCGGGTCGGTAAGCTCCGACAGGCTCAGACGGTTGGTCCCCTTGTACAGGTCCTTTGCGCAGTGGAACACCACATAGCCGTCCAGCCCGATGCCCCGGATGCTGACGGCGGAAAAGTCAATCAGATCCGAATGCACCGCGCCCTCCGCCATCCCCCACAGCGCATGGTCTGCCGTCAGCAGGTAGAGGGCGGCGCACATGGCCTCCCTGTCAGGGACATCCGCCTGCGCCTTCCACTGGCGCCGGAACCGCTCTTTGTGTCCCCCGTCCCGGAACGCGCTCCCGGTGCTGCCCTCCAGGCGCGACACGCGGTCTGTAAACGGGCCGAACCCCACCTCCCCGGTAAACCGTCCCAGGAGGCTTGCGAAGTCCCCGCATCCGCCTCCAACGCTTCCACAGGGGCTGCCCCCGCCGGGCGGCTCGCAGTCCCCCCGCCCCTCTGTCTGCCCGCCGCAGCATCCATGCGCCTTTGTCATTTCCAGCCTGCTCACGGACATCCCGGCTTTCCTGGGCTTAAATCCCGGAACCTGCTGCATCTGCGCCTCCATCCCTGCAAGCGGCATGCCGTTCATAAATTTAGATGCCATATCTCCCTTTCCTTTCTGTCTTTCCAGCCTGTCTGCCGCAGATGCAGAAACGGCCAGTCTCCCGGAATATCCGAAAACCCGGTCGCCTTCCGCAGCAGTGCTGTAATGCGGTGATCCCCTCCCCGCAGTTTTACCCCATGCCCATGGCCTGTGTACCGCCTGTTGCCCGCTGCACACCTGCCTCGCCAAGTATCTCCTACCCCTACGTGATGCCCTTCAATTCCTGCTCCGTCTTGATGCTGGAACGCCTTGTATCCATGTAGTCCACATACAGGCTGCACCCCTCGTCACTATCCACGGCTTCCTGGGAGAACGACTCTCCCCACCCGTCCGTCATCTGTCCATGCCATTCGTCCTTTAATGTTTCCAGTTCCCCGTCCGAAACCACGCCATGGCATTTTACTGTCAGCACGCTCCATATGCCGTGCGACCATACCTCCACGCCCGGATGCATGCTTATGATGCGCTCCCTTAAGGACAGGGGCTGTAAATATTCCGCAAGCCCCCTTTCACTCTGCCGTATTTCGTCTTTATCCAAGGCATTCTGTATCTCACGCTTATACCCGGATAAAACAATCCTGTTCAGCGCCCTGCTATAATCCTCCGAATCATAAAAACGCCCGCTCAAAGGACTGTATAGCTTGATTTCCACAATGTCTTTTTCCGCGCTTTCCTTTTCCTGCCTCCGATCTGTCCGCAGATTTTATAGTCTGCAGCCGCCTGCCCCCCTGATTCTCCCTATTCATTCTCCTGCATCCAGCCGTCAAAATCTTCCAGGCTCATCTGTCCCTCTATCTGCCCATCCTCCATCCACCAGGAGAACACATCCCCCGCCGTTTTCCACTTTGTGGGTATCCCCGCCGCGTGGATCACGTCTAGCATCCTCCCGAATGCCTGGGTATATGCCTGCCTGTATGTGGGGAACAGGCCGAATTCCATCCACCTGCGTTTCCCCGCCATCGGGCAGCCTATGCAGCCCACACGGTGGAATCCCATGTCATAGAGCGGGTTCATGGGGAGCCTTTCGCTGCGGATATACTCCCATACGTCCCTGTCCGTCCAGTCCACGATGGGGTTGCAAATCCTCTTTCCCTTCAGTTCGCAGCATTCGAACATCTGCCTATTCTCGTCATTGTCGTTGTTCAGGATAATCTTTTTATCCCGGTTATAGGTGAAATTCTCATACACCCCCCGGCTTTTCCTGCGTCTGGCGCTCTCCGCCCAGCGGACGCCGGTGGTGATAAAACGGTCCCTGCAGTAAGATTCCTTCAGCACCTGGCAGCAGTATCTCTGCAGCCTTGTGGGCGGGAATTTCTTTATGGGGATCAGCGTCCACATCGTCACTCGCTGTCCCTTGTAGGCCGGATAATTCACCCTGCATGTGACTCCCTGTTCCTCCAGTTTCCGGAAAGTCTCCCGCACATAGTAGATGGTAGGGGGCGCGTCCGCCGTGGTGAGGTTGTGCTGTACCTCATAAGGGATGCCCGCCCTCCTTACGATCTCCCGGCAAACGGCGCTGTCCTTGCCCCCGCTGTCCGTCACCATCAGGGGGCTTTCATACAGGCGCAGCGACATCTCCGATGCCATTTTTACCCTTTCGATTGCTTTCTGTTCTAAATCCATCCAAAAGGGAGTCAGATATCTTTTCCCTGGCCAGGACTCCGCCTCCTTCCTTCTGGTTTATTCCCGCAGGCAATGGGTCAAGCAGCGTGCCTGCACAGGCTGGGCAGAAAAAAAGCACCGGAAACATGCCGGTGCCCCTCAATGCCCGTATTCATTTTTATACCCATCTGCGCGCTGCGGCGCGCACTTAAATCAATAGTTGAATACGCATTTTTATTCAACCTTATACCTCATGTGCGCTTCAGCGCACACTTAAATCAATAGTTGAATATGCATTTTATTCAACCTTCCAGACATGCCGCCTGCGGCGGCACAAAATGAGAAGAATTGCTTCTTTTGCAATTCTTCCTCCGTACTGATAAACAGCCCGCTCCCCCTCTCCATATTCCCAAAGTCTACATACACTTCCCTCGCTCCCCGGCGGACAGGCATACAGCGGGGCATTAAACTTAAAACATTTCCTTAACTGCCTCATAGAGTGCCATATGCCATTCCTTCCCCACACGCTGCACTTCTGTGTCCCTGCCCCATATACTCTTGCGCAATCTCCTGCCCGCTGCGGGAAATGGCTCCATAGGGGGTATATACATAACCGGCCTTGAATAGCTGCCTCTTTCCATATTCCTTGAAATTAAAATGGGAAAAGGCTGGATCCTGCGTATCAATTCCGGCGCTCTTCAGAACAGATTCCCCATACGCATCCAAAGCGACCACATCAGGATTAAAATTATAACGGTCCAGATGTACGGCAATATCCAGCATCCTGTCCAATTCAGGATATTGCTCCAGTTCCAGTGCTGCTTTATATTTCATGAGCACCAGCCTGCTTTGCGGATCCTGCTGTATCTCTTTCAAATATTCAGCCAGCATGTTCAATTTCCTGATATCCTCTTTCCTGCCAAATCTGCGCCGGAATGCAGGGATGATACTGTTTACATCCACAATCCTGCAGGCTGCAAGAGATTCCGCCCCTATGGATAGTAAAGCACCCTGAATAGTTTCTTCACCTGCTGGCAGTTCCAGCCATACCCTGCTGTTTCTGTCTGGTGCATCGGCTTTTTCTATCCACAAGGACAAAAGGCCGCTGTGGCTTTCCCCGCAAGCCGGCAGACGTTCACCATCATAGAGTTCACGGCCGGTATTTGCATTGCGGTATACATATCCATGGGCAGTGAACACTCCATGGTCGCTGTGCCGCAGCATTCTGCCGACTTTTCCGGGATCAAGCAGACTTGCAACGTTATCAGGCAGGTTCACCAGAAACTCCAGCAGGCTTCCTTGAATACAGGCATGTCCCAGACTTATGTCATTTACCACACCTGGATAAAATGCATAATCATCCAGACCACAGGCAAGATTTATCAGTTCTTTCAACTTGGCGGAGCCACCCCCCTTTTCCTCCAGTAAAAGTTGTACCGCGCCTTCATAAACCGTAAGTTGTAGTTCATCCATCTGCCCTACGATATCCGCCAGCAGGTTCATTTCCCCCAGAACATTTACGCCGGCAGGATTGCCTGTTTCCCATATGGCATACCAAAGAAAAGACGGCCATTCACCGATACCCTCCAGTTCATACCCGCCGCCCTCGGGCACATGGGCGCGCTGGAGAGCATCTTCAATCTCATATGGGGTAGCTGGCAGTTCCAGCACTGCCCCCTCGTATTCCCGGTTCCCGCTATAGCCGTCCGCTATGACATTAACCTTCCTGCGTTTCATATGCTCCCTCCCATCTGCATCCCAGCCCTCTGTGACTGCTCCTGTTTTAATTCCTGTTCCGTCTTTATGGAAAAGTCATCGCTGGAATTCCAGAAACTGACGCTAATATGCCCCTCTTCTGTTTCGATCTGTTGCTCAAATTCTTCCCCCCAGTTACAGCTTAGCTGTTCCTCCCAGATACGCTCCAGTCTGGACAATTCCTGCGGCGGCAAAGTGCCATAGGTTTTCACTTCCAGCACACACCAAAGTTCTCCGTTCCATAATTCCACTGTCGGTATCATGCTGAATATCTTCCGCTCTAATAAACGGTTTTCCAGATAATATACATATCCCCTATCTCCCTCTTTCTCAAGGCAGTTCTGGCGCACTCTCTTCTGGATTTCATCCTTAAACCGGCACAGTTCTCTGGGGCTTATTTCTTCAGCCTGATCCGAAACATCTCCCCCGCTGTCAAGGCGCAGAATTCCTTTCAACGGACTGAACAGCTTAAAGCCTGTCAGTTCCTCCGGAAGCTGGCGGATAGGCCTGTCCACACGCAGAATTAATCCATATTTTGTTTCTGCCACACTGTCCATTCTCATCTGCCTTTTTCCGAAAGCATCATAGTCAAAGAACGGCTTAAGACTGTCCACAATGCTTATCTTTTCTTTTTCCAGATAGTAATCTGCATAATCGGCTGCAGTCCTAATCTGCCAAGGCAGAAATTCGTAATATTCCAGCTTTTCGGCTATCTCCTTGGCCTGTGCCATATTTTCCGGCAGCTCCGCCTCCATCGCTGCAAACAGTTTATTCCGTAATCCGGCATCTTTCATAATTCCTTTCTCTGCCAATACCCAGGCAAACTCATTTATTTCCCGGACATTATCGGAAAGCGGCAGCAATGGTCTCAGTTCCTGGACAGGGCAGTTGATGTTTATGATCTTATGCGAGTCCAGCGTCTTTCCGCCCAGATTCTTCTCCGCCAGTGCAAGCCTTTCTTCAGAGGCTGGGAGGGAGATGGGGTAAGTAAAGTATTTTGCGGCATTATAACAGGAATATAAGTTAACCAGAATAATACATGAACTGTCGTATACATGATCAGGCATTTTTTTTCCATCATAAATCCTCTGAAATGGCTTTCTCGCTAAAACTGCATACCCATATTCCGTAAAGCGTCCCCTGTGGCTCTCTGCGTACTTCTCCCCGACCGTCCTGTCATCCGGACACGGCAGCGTCCCTCTTGCAACATCCCCGCTTTCCAGCAGACGCTTTCCAAGTTCCTTATAGTCCGTTGCACCTTCGTAGAGCATAACATTATCCAGATTGCAGGACAGATTTATAATATCTATTATGCTGTGCGGTTTCACAATATCCAGAGCTGCCTGGAATACAGCTTTTTCCTTTTCTGTCATCCCCGCCGTCTGCTGGTCTAAAAACATCATTTCATCTATTCCCCTGTACGTCTGGAATATCTTTC
>JAAWKU010000087.1 GCA_022797535.1 Lachnospiraceae bacterium
AGGCGGAAACAGTGGAGCAATGGGCAGAGGAAACAGGCTCACCGGCGGAAACAGTGGAGCAATGGGCAGAGACAGCAGGCCCACAGGCGGAAACAGTGGGGCAGTCGGCAGAGGCAGCAGGTTCACAGATGGAAACAGGGTGCTACCTGCTGGAGATAGAGTCGGAGTGCGCCGGGGCGGTCAGCGATACCACCCGGTGCCACTATAGCCTGTGGCATCAGGAAGAGAAGGTACACGACCTGGGCTGGGGAGAAAGATTTCGCAGAGAGGACGGCGGGTTTTGTTTCGGGCGGAAAATCCTGCTGCAGGGCCTGGAGGAGTGGGACCTGGAACATCCCGTGTGTTATCGGCTGCGGGTGGAGTTGTATGAGGGCGGGGAGAAACTTTCCGGGCCGGAGCCGGTGGACGTCCAGGAGATCACCCTGGGCTTTCGCCGGATGGAGTTTACCGCCGACAGGGGTTTTTTTCTCAACGGTAGATCGGTAAAGGTTCATGGGGTATGTGAACACCATGATCTGGGATGTCTGGGAGCCGCTTTTCACAGGGAAGCCATGAGGCGGAAGCTGCAGATCCTGAAGGAGATGGGAGTCAACGCCCTGCGCACCAGCCATAACATGCCGGCCCAGGAAGTGATGGAACTGGCGGACGAAATGGGCATTTTGGTGCTGGCCGAGGCTTTTGATATGTGGGAGCGGTGCAAGACTCCTTATGATTATGGCCGGTTCTTCAAGGAATGGGCGGAGCGGGATGTGCGTTCCTGGATCCGCAGGGATCGCAACCATCCCAGCCTCTTTCTGTGGTCCATCGGCAATGAAATTTATGACACCCACGCAGATGCCCATGGCCAGGAGATTACCCGCCGACTGGTGGATTATGTGCGCGCCCACGACTCCAAGGGCAACGCGCGGATCACCATAGGCTCCAACTTCATGCCTTGGGAGGGGGCTCAGAACTGTGCGGATATCGTGAAAGTGGCGGGGTATAATTACGGGGAAAAATACTATGCGGAACATCACAGGGAACATCCCGACTGGATCATCTATGGCAGCGAAACCGCTTCTGTGGTGCAGAGCCGGGGCGTATACCGCTTTCCCCTGAGACAGTCCGTGCTGGCGGATGAGGACTGGCAGTGTTCGGCCCTGGGCAACTCCAGTACCAGCTGGGGAGCCCGCAGCGTGGAAGCCTGTATTGCGGACGACAGGGATGCGGAATTTGCCTTCGGCCAGTTTTTATGGACCGGGTTCGACTATATCGGGGAGCCCACTCCTTACCATACCAAGAATTCCTATTTCGGCTATGTGGACACGGCGGGCTTTCCCAAGGATGCCTATTATCTGTTCCAGGCGGAGTGGACCGGGGCGGCGGATCATCCCATGGTACATCTCTACCCTTACTGGGACTGGAATCCGGGCCAGATCATTGACGTGCGGTCCTGCACCAACGGAGAGAGTGTGGAACTCTTTGTGAATGGCCGCTCCCAGGGCAGGCAGAAGATTGACCATGCCCATGGCAGGCAGCTGCAGGGGGACTGGCAAGTGCCCTATGAGCCGGGGGAGATCACCGCCGTCGCTTATGACGGGGAGGGTCGGGAGATTGCCAGAAAGTCCCGGCATTCCTTTGGGGAGGCCGTGCGGCTGGTGCTGGAGGCGGACCGGCATGGGATTGCCGGGGACGGGGAGGCGCTATGCTTTATCACTGTCAGCGCCGTGGACCGGGAGGGGTATCCGGTGGAAAACGCCATGAACTATGTGCGGCTGTCCCTGGAGGGGCCGGGGCGGCTGCTGGGGCTGGACAATGGGGACAGCACGGATTACGACCCCTATAAGGGATGCGTGCGGAAGCTCTTCAACGGAAAGCTGCTGGCGGTGGTGGCGGGCATCCCCGGAGACCTGGCAGGAGACAGTGCTCCAATGTGCGCCGCCGGGGATACAGACACGCCGGAGTGCCCTGAGGGGAATGCGACTGAGGCCAGAGGCGCCGTCTCGCACACAAATATGCTGGAGTGCCCTGCAGGGAATGCGACTGGGGCCAGAGGCACCGCTTCGGACACAAATGTGCTGGAGTGCCCTGCAGGGAATGCGACTGGGGCCAGAGGCGCCGCTTCGGACACAAATGTGCTGGAGTGCCCTGCAGGGGATGCGACTGGGGCCAGAGGCGCCGCTTCGGACACAAATATGCTGGAGTGCCCTGCAGGGGATGCGACTGGGGCCAGAGGCGCCGTCTCGCACATAAATACGTCGGAGTGTCCTGAAGGAACTACAGATCTTCCGGAGAACTGCGTCAGGATCATTGCGGAAGGCCGCGGCCTGGAGCCTGCCTGCCTGGAGATCCGGGTGAAACCTGCGTCGCTCCGGCCCGGAGGCTGTGCCGGCGAGGATGTGAGCCGGACAGACAGAACGCTGCCGGACATCGTTCCCGTGCGCAAAGTAGAACTGCTGGCGCCGGAGGGCGGCATTCTGGACCCGGCCCGGCCCAGCGTCCTTCTGGAGGCCAGAATCTGCCCGGAAGACGCCACGGACCGCAGATTGTCCTGGAAGGTGGTCAATCAGAACGGTATCCCTGTAAGTCATGCCAGAGTGGAGGTACTGGAGGACTGCCGCGCCCGGGTCACTGCCCTGGGGGATGGGACTTTCTATGTGCGCTGCCAGTCGGGGCAGAATCCGGCCCGGGTCATCTCCCAGCTGGAACTGACGGCCCGGGGGCTTGGGCAAGCCTTCCTGAACCCGTATTCCTTCCTCTGTGCAGGGCTTTTCAGCGAGACTGTGGGTGAAGTCACCAACGGTAACGAGAAGGGCATTGCCACAGCCAGGGACGGGGTCAGCGGCGTGGTGTACCGGGATCTGGATTTTGGAGAATACGGTTCCGATGAGATTACCATGCCGGTGTTCGCTCTCAGCGACGCCCTCCATCACATCGAAATCTGGCAGGGGGTGCCGGAGGCGGAGGGCAGCAGGCTTCTGCTGAACGCCCCCTATCAGAAGCCTTCCCGGTGGAACGTATACCAGGAGGAGACTTGGAAACTGCCCTTCAGGCTCAGAGGCCTTACCACCATCGCCTTCCTGCTCCGGGGCAGCAAAGTACATATAAAGGGATTTTCTTTCACTTATTTTGAAAAAGCATACGAAAAACTCTGGGGCGCCGAGTGCAGCCGGGTATATGGCGACAGTTTTCGGATGGAAGATCGGGCCATCGCCGGAATCGGCAACAATGTTACGGTGCTCTATGACGATATGGACTTCGGAGAGGAGGGGACCGGATCAGTGACCCTGTGGGGGCGTTCGCCTCTTCCCGGCAATACCATCCACATTCATTTCACCCCTGCCCATGGGGAGACTCAGACCCGGGTGCTGGAAGTGGCGGGAACCGCTGCCTATGAACCCCAGACGTTCCGGCTGGAACCCTTGACGGGGAAGGGAACGGTGGAACTGATCTTTTTGCCGGGAAGTAACTTTGATCTGGAAGCCATACAATTTGAAAAATAGGACTTTGGTCCTAATATTCCATAAAAATGGAGGCTAAAAAATAGCTAAATCTCCTATATCCCTGGGTTCGGAAATCTGTTATACTGTTTGCAGGCAATTTTTTCAGGGCAGGCCCACGGCAGACGACGGAAGGGAGCAGGCATGAACAGGAAATATTCTGACGGTAAGGCGTATAAAGTGATTGCTTACATCTTTGCCAACTTTTTTAAGGATGAGGAGCAGCGGATCATGCGGCAGGTGGTAAAAGAGAGCCGCAGACATGACTGCAAAGTGGTATTTTTCTCCACACTGGCGGATTTTTACTTTAACGATCTCAATGACAGGGGAGAGCAGAAGATCTTTACAGCGGTGAGTGTGGAACGCTTTGACGCCATTATACTGATGTCCGAATCCTTCAAGCTGGATGAGGAACAGCTTGCTCTGGTGGAGCGGGCCCAGGCGGCGGGCGTGCCGGTGCTCACAGTGGACAAAGGTTTTGCGGGCTGCATCAATCTCTCCATGGATTACGGGAACAGTTTTCATGAGATTGTGGAGCATATGGTGCGGTTCCATGGCTATCGCCGGGTCTATTTTATGGGAGGTATGCCGGACAACAGCTTTTCACTGGAGAGGGAACAGGTATATCTGGACGCCATGGCGGCGGTGGGAGTGCCCCGGGAGCAGTGCCGGGTCTACTATGGAGGGTTCTGGGAGATTCCCTGCCAGAAAGCCATGGAACAGATGTTTCTGGATTTTGAGCAGGGACTGGAAGTGCCGGAGGCCATAATCTGCGCCAATGACGCCATGGCCCTGGAGGTATGCAACTGTCTGCGGCAGCGGGGATACCAGGTGCCGGAGGACGTGGCTGTCAGCGGATTTGACGGCGTGGAGATGGAACGCTATCACAGGCCCCGGCTGACCACGGGTGTTTTCAATGTGGAAGGGCTGATCCGAAAGGTTTTTGATATCATAGACCAGGGCTGCCCGGAGACTTATCAGGGACGGCGGATTCCTGTTTATAATGCCATGCGGATCGGCGGTTCCTGTGGGTGCAGATGCCGGGACGATCACAATGTTTCCATGGAGATGGTATCCCTGAAGCGGGAACTGCACCATCTGCTGAAATACCAGGGAGATTTGAATCAGATGGTGGTAAACATCGGCACGCTCAAGCAGATGGAAGAGGCCCTGCGTGTGGTGCCCCAGCACATGGGACCGCTGTGGTATAAGGACTTCTGGTTCTGCGCCAATCAGGGATTTTTGGAGAAGGACGTTATGGAATTCGGCAGCCTGGAGAAGGAAGAGGCTCCGATAGATTATACACCTGTGGCGAAAGTGCTGCATTACCACAATCAGGACCCTGCGGGCGGGGAATCCGGCTGGGCGGAGGTTTCCTATTGGGAAGATATGGCTTTTGGCGGGATCGTGCCGGATCTGCATGCCCAGTTGGAAGAGAAGGGCTTTCTGCTGGTGACCACCGTGCATCTGCAGGGCAGAAGCATCGGATATACGGTGATTACCATGGATATGGACCGGTTCTGGTTCGTGGGGTATTCTGCTTTCCTGGCCAGTTTCCGGCATTTGATGGAACTGCTGCGGACCCAGAATCAGCTGATGAAGATGTATACGGAAGATCTGCTGACGGGGCTTTTGAACCGTAACGGTTTCTATCTCAGGGTGGATCAGCTGCTGGAGAAGGCGAAGGGGCAGGACCTGTCCATCATCTCTCTGGATATGGACGGGCTGAAACAGATCAACGATACCTATGGTCATGCGGAGGGGGATGAAGCGCTGCACAGCCTGGGGGAGATCATAGAGACCAGCATTAAGCAGGAGGTGGCGGCCAGGATCGGCGGGGACGAATTTCTGATCGCCCTGACAGGCCTTGACATACTGGAACGTACCCAGGAGATCGTCAATGGCATCAAGAAAGGAATCCGGGCATACAATGAAGTATCGGGAAAAGAGTATGAACTCCACGCCAGCATCGGCTCCTGCACGGAGGGTATAGGAGACCATACCCTGGATTATTTCCTGAAAAAAGCGGACGATCTGATGTACATCCGAAAATCTCTCCACAAAAGGCGGCAGGGACATCCGGAGATCTGAGCGGGCCGGGTGAGAAAAAAGGCGATGTAAGGGAGCCGACATTTTAAAGTTGGCTCTTTTATTATGGAAAGAAATGGGCTATACTAGTATATATCTTTGAAAAAAGGGAAAAGGGGAATGGGATATGATACATACGCTGATACCGGAGGGGTATGCCTCTCTTGCCGCATTTGCGGGGATATTGTTTGCGTTTTTTGCCACCATCACCGCCATCTCCAGGCTGGGGGCATATCTGCCCAAGGATGTGGGAAGGGATTTTGCCGTGGACGGCAAACTTTCGGCGGGCAAACCCAGGGGAGCGGGCATCATTTTTGTGCTGGTTTTCGTGGCGGCGGCGGCAATCTTCATGCCGTTTACCACAGAGAACGCCATCTATCTGGTGCTGGTGGTGGTCTGTATGATGACCGGCTTTCTGGACGATGCCTCCAGGAGTCCCTGGGGTGAATACAAGAAAGGTTTTCTGGATCTCTGCGTGGCGGCCTTGGTGGCCATCACCTTCCTGCATTACAATTCCAGCGTGGTGGAACTGGCCATGTTCGGCGTGAAGTTCGTCATGCCCCCGGTAGTATTCGCTCTGCTGGCCGTAGTGCTGGTGTGGACTTCGGTGAATGTGACCAACTGTTCCGATGGCGTGGATGGGCTTTCGGGTACGCTGACCATCATCACGCTGATGACTATTTACATCATTGACCAGGTAAGGGCGCTGGCAGGGGATTTCTCCTTTTTGATCCTGCTGTTCTCGGTGTGCATCCTGGGCTATCTGTGGTATAATGCTACCCCCAGCCGTCTCATGATGGGGGATGCGGGATCCCGGGCCATGGGATTGTTCATCAGCATTGCCATCCTTAAGACGGGTTGTCCCTTTCTGTATATCCCGGTAGCGCTGGTGCTGATCCTGGACGGCGGCCTGGGACTGCTGAAGGTTGCGCTGAAGCGCTTTTTAAAGATTTGTATCCTGACCCGGGTGAGAACGCCTCTGCATGACCATGTGCGGAAAGTATGGGACTGGTCCAACACCCAGACGGTGTTCCGCTTTGCGATTATACAGATCATATTGGCAGTGGCGGTGATCTATGCGGTGAAATAAGGATGCAGGCAAGTCCAGTGGTGAGTCCAGGGGCATGCAGGAAAGTGGCAGGTCCCGGGGCATGCAGGAAAGTGGTAAGTCCTGGGTAAGCGGGAAAGCGGCAGGTCCAGGGGTATGCAGGAAAGCGGTAAGTCCCGGGTAAGCGGGAAAGCGGCAGGTCCAGGGGCATGCAGGAAAGTGGTAAGTCCCGGGTAAGTGGGAAAGCGATAAGTCTGGCAATATGGCTGTGAGGGGAGTTTGTCATGGGCCAAACTTGGGGTGTTCAGGAAAGAGGTAAGATATGTACGATAAATTAACAGAAAGCGATATACGGAAGATGGAGGAGGAGATCGAGCATCGGCGGCTGGTGGTGCGGCCCCGGATGCTGGAGGATGTGAAAGAGGCCAGGGCCCATGGAGATCTCAGCGAGAACTTTGAGTATTACGCGGCTAAAAAGGCCAAGAATCAGAACGAAAGCAGGATTCGGTACCTGGAGCGCATGATCCGCACGGCCCAGGTGATCTCCGATGCCTCCGCGGAGGACGAGGTGGGCATGAACAATACGGTAACGGTGGAGATGCTGGATGATGGCAGCGTGGAGAAGTACCGCATTGTCACCACGGTCCGGGGCAATTCCCTGGAAGGGCTGATCAGCAATGAATCTCCCCTGGGCAAGGCTCTGCTGGGCCACAAGGCGGGGGATGTGGTGCATGTGCAGGTGCGGGAGGGGATCGGATATGATGTGAAGATCAAAGAGATCGAGAACACAGAGGACGATGACAGTGTGGGACTGAGGAGTTTTTAAACACATGAAAAAATACTTTTTGTTTGATTTGGACGGTACATTGACAGATCCCAAAGTGGGGATTACCTCCTGTGTACAGTACGCGCTACAGAGCTTCGGCATCCAGGAGCCGGATCTGGACAAGCTGGAACCCTTTATCGGGCCGCCTCTGAAAGATAGTTTTATGGAGTTTTATGGCATGGAGGAAGCTCAGGCGCTGGCGGCCATAGAGAAATACCGAGAGCGTTTCCGCGACAGGGGGATGTTCGAGAATCAGATCTACCCCGGCGTGGCCCGGATGCTGCAGATCCTCTCCAGCAGGGGCTTTCGTCTGGCGGTGGCCTCCAGTAAACCCACGGTGTTTGTGGAGAAAATACTGGAGCATTTTAACATCCGTCAGTATTTCAAGGTGGTGGTGGGCAGCGAGCTGGACGGCAGCCGCAGCGAAAAAAGCCAGGTGGTGATGGAAGCGCTGCGCCAGCTTTTCGGGGAAAACCCCATCCTTTATAACGAGGTATATATGATAGGCGACCGCCGTTTTGACGTGGAAGGGGCCAGGGCCATGAAGGTGGAAAGCGTGGGTGTGACCTACGGCTACGGCGGCATGGAGGAATTACTGGATGCCCGTGCGGATTACATCGTGGAGAGTGTGGACGAGCTGCAGGATTTCCTGCTGCGGGAACTGTGCGAGGTGCGGCCCAGGGGATTTATGAGTGTGGCCGGGCCCATGCTGTTTCCTTTTCTGCTGTTTCTGCTGATCCGTCAGGCAGCTTCCTACGGGGCGCTGTGGCTGGCCATGAACATTGAGCCCCATGTGCCGGAAGGGCTGTGGCACTGGCTTTATTATCGGGAGGCGGGAACCGGGGAGCTGGGCTATACGGGGAATCTGGGCAGCATCATGAGCGCCCTGTCCTTTGCCGTGGCGGGGCTGGCACTGATTCCCACAGCCCTGCCTGTGATCAGGGAAGCCAGAAAGCGCATGGCTTTGAGCCATCTGCGCCGGGAGCGGCCTGTGAACTATCTTCTGGCCCTGCTGTCCGGCGGCTGCGCCGTGCTGGGGCTGAATCTGCTGTTTGACCTGACGGGCGTCACCAACAGTTCCGCCGCTTATCAGGCGGTGGCCCAGAGTCAGCTCTCTGCCTCCCTGGGAGTGGGGCTGGTCTGCTATGGCCTGATCACGCCCCTGGCAGAGGAACTGGTTTTCCGGGGAATCTTGTACAATGAATTGAAAAGGGGCTACAGGCTCCCCCTGGCCATGCTGGTGTCGGCCCTGCTGTTTGGGCTGTACCATATGAATCTGGTGCAGGGAGGCTACGGCTTTCTCATGGGCTTGCTGATGGCGTACCTGTATGAGTATTTCGGCAGTTTTCTCTGGCCGGTGCTGGTACATATGTTGGCCAACATCCTGGCCTATCTCCTGAGCAATACCAATCTGGCCGATTCCCCTGTCCACAGTTGGCCCGTGGCCATTGTATGCGCGGCGCTGACAATTCTTGGACTCAAGCTGCTGGATTCCCACAAAAGGAAGCTGAAAGGGCCTGTTGTGGAATAATCATTTCTTCAGGCTTTCAATACCCTCGGAACGGTTTCCATGATTATTCGTACATTTTGCACGGAATATATGAAGATGTTAATGGAAATGAAACACAGATAAAAAATCAACGATATAGCACATGTGGGGATTGTGGAGTTTGCGCATAATGTCAGGCTGTAGGAGAAGCAACAGAAAACAGAGGCGGCAGAGCGATGCGGAAATACAACATGCCTGAATCGTCATGGCCCCTGTCCGGCTTCCCGGCCTGAAAGAGCGCAGAGCCTGGCTGGTCTCCGGTATAGGAAAGTTCTCATCTGCTGCTTTCTCTTTGCACATCTGAAACCGTAAGCGCTTCTTTCTGCCGATGCCTTTTTGCCTGTATTTGTCCAGCAGGGAGGGCAGGCAGCCGTCCCGGTCCTGATAAAGCCGTTATAACATGTTTTACGGCGGTGCTGACTTCCCGGGAGTAAATTATTTTTCCAAGCAGCAGGAAGAGGCTCCAATAAAGCAGCAGCTGCAGTTCCAGCGCCAGGGTGAGTTTGCGCAGGCTTGCCCGATGGCGGTAGCGGACACCGCAGATTAACTGAGCGTCGCGCAGTTGGCCTTCTGTCTGCAATACGGATAACTCGGCCAGGGGATGCAGCCCGATGTCTGTCACTCCCACAGATATATGACCGTTTTCCAGTCCACGGCCGGAGATGCCGATCTGGTATTCTGCCCCCGCCTTCAGTCGGAGATTCACCGGCAGGCGGTAAAAGACGCCTCCCTGGGCCTCCCGGGCAGCTAAGGTGAATTCTTCCAGGGGCCGGCCTTCTTCCAGAAAGCGTATCACGATCTCGCCCGGCTGGTCAGTCTCTGTCTCCAATAACAGGTTTATGTCGGGGATGGAACCGTAAGAAGGGGAAAAACCCTGCAGCAATTCCGTATTTTCTTCCAGTTCCAGCAGGGAGGGTACAAAATTCCCATTGTGCACATAGCTTTCATCCTTGACCTGCAGGGTGCCCACCAGGGCCGCCAGAAGCGCTGCCAGCCCCACCGTCCAGATGCGGTAGGTAAAGCAGCTGTGCACATAGGTGTGGTTGTGCAGGACGATGTACCAGGCTATGGGTGACAGGGCCACCAACAGCAGGGACGCCGTCTTATCCATGCGGACGCTTCCGGCCTTTCCCAGGGCCCTGTATCCCCACCACAGCATCCACGCACCCAGCAGAAACAGACCCTGGATACTTTGATATACATCCAGATTCTGCAGAACCACCTGCAGATGGGATACCTCATAGCCAAGGGTATCGGGCAATGTCCCGGCCCGGTATAGCACCTCATGCCAGGCGGTGGCGAAGATGGGGCGCTGCAGAATGATCCCGCCGATCAGCCATTTGCCTGCCCATAATCCGCCGTAACCGCAGATCCATGCGATCCCGCACAGGATCACCGTACGTATCCGATTCTTCTCGCCTTCGTTGTCGTTTCCCATGACAATCCACCAGATCATGGGAATTCCCCAGGTAAAAAGGGGATATGTAAGCAGATCCATGTAACTGGTAAGCATGCCAAGTATCAGGAACAGGAAGTAAATCCCGTTTCCCTTCGCAAGATTGCGATGGAATTTGACGATCACCAGAGAACCGCACATGCCGATGTAAAATACCCAACTATACTGCAGGGCCTGTGAGACGGCTATGGGCAACAGGAGTCCATAGATGGTCAGCGCCAAAGCAGCCCAGGGAAATCCCTTACGGCGATACAGCATACAGGCCAGAGCGGCGGTCACCGACATCTGCAAAAGCGAGTTCAGCACCCGCAGGTCGGCATAGTTGAGAAACAGGAGCAAAGGCCGCAGGATTGCCACATAGCCGTGCCAATAGTAGTTATATCCCTCCGTCATCTCGTTGCCGGCCATGTTCATAGCCTGATATAAAGCGCCTTCCTTCGGGGCGTACCCGGCAGTGGTGATCATGATGGAATCGGTGAAATTGTCCAGTATGCCGCCGGGATTTGCTCTTGACAGGGTCTCATCATCCTGATGCATCAGGGGAACTGTCGGATACCAGCCTTCCTGTTCCAGTGTTTGCATGGATTCCAGCACATGGGCGCTCTCCTCTGTCACGGGCAGCAGATAGGAAAGCCATAAAAGGGCGGTTCCCATGAACAGCCCGGCTAACAGTACCAGCGCTCCTTTGGTTATCGTTTTGACCATCTTCAGGTACCTCAACTTTTTTCGTGTGTTTTTAAAAGGTAAAGATATACTATATATAAATATGCCGGCGGCGTCTACCTTCCGGCTTTTTCACAGCCCACGACAAAAGCGGGATAGGGGGATCGTTATCCTGGAGTCCTGCGCGGAGCCGGCCTGCGGATCAGTCTGCGTCCGGCCTGCGATAGTATCGATGGTAGGCCCCGTCCTGGTAAGAATCTCTGCCAAACTCCTCATAGATCCACTGCATGATCCAGGAGTCCTCTTCCACATTTAACTGGCCAAACCAGCAGTCTACTACCACTACGTTGGGGCGTTTGTCCGGGTTCTGCTCCCAGTACTGCAAAAGTTTTTCATCATAGGTGGGAGTTGAAATTGTGGATGCCGCGCTGATCTCCACATTCTGGTACAGATATGGAAGGGTGGAGACGCCGCCACTGGTGTTTACCAACAGGAGCCGGTCTCCCGGCCTGATATGTTGGGGCCATTCCTCCAGATCCGTGTTCATTGTGTAAGGCCCCATGTAATCGGAAATAATTCCTATGGCGGGACCGGACTTTACTACATTTCTGATGGATAAAATGTTTTTGCGATAAAACGACATGGGCATAAAGGTGTAAAAGTTTTGAAACAGGATCAGGACCAGAAAAAGATACAATGGAACACGGGGATTCCGGTGTATGGTCCGCAGTCCACGCTCAATCGGGATAATGGCCGCTGTGATTCCGGGGATCAGATAGGTTATGGCTGTGGCGAAGGTAAGATTTGTCAGCAAAAGTACAGCGGTGACACATCCCAGGCCCAGACCGGTTCCCAGCCAGAAAATCCTTTTTTCTGTCCTGCTGCAATAGCGAAGCAGGAAAATCCCCAGCAGTATCAGGGGAAAATATCCTTCCGTCCACATGAAAGCATCAGATACTGTTATGATGCTCCAAAGGTTATAGATTCCCAGCAGCGCAAAAAAAGCAATCCCCCAGGGAAGCGCCAATTCTTTCCCTGGCTTTATGGACTGCCGGCGCAGGAGCCGCGCCGGCAGCACGATGATATAGGCAAGAATGGCGCAAATGGCATATAGCAGAAGGAGATGGCAGCATTCGGCGGCAAAGCCGGTCATGTGCCCATACCCCATGATTTTTTGGACCATACTTATGGCGTGGGAACCGTCCCCGGCCAATATTTCCCTGATATAATAAAAGAATTCCGTAAAGCCCAGCCGAAAGCCGAAGAAAGCGATGTAGCAAAGGCCCAGAGCGCCGCATACCGCCGAAAAAAGAAGGCAGTCCTTCAGCCGCCTTTCAGACATGCGCAGCAGAAATCCCATAACAATGAAATATACCAGGAGGCAAGAGGGGTAGGACAGGATCTCCAGACACAGGCACAGGGCAGACAGAATCAACCATCTTCTGTGCCGCTGATTCTCCAGATACCGTGCCAGGCAGCAGAACAGCAATATGGCTGAATAGATTTGCATATTGGAGAAATCAAGAGTCACAAATATTTTTGCGTTAGAGATCGCCAGAAAGGAGGCAGCCAGAAAAGAAGCTGTCTGGCTGCAGTATTTTTTCAGCGTGTGGTATAAAAACAGTACCACCAGCAGCTTTGCCAGCAGACTTACGGCATTTATGTACAGAACAAGTCCCGTGGTGGTTCCGGTGGCCCACATCCAGATTTTCACAAAAAAGGCCAGCAAAAACGCGGATGTCTGATGTGGTTCCCTCATCTGTGAAAACATATGGTCTCCCATAGCCAGTCGGTAGGACATGGTTATGGCATATTCCGCGTCAATGTTAAAATCCAGAAACATTTTTTTGAGGTTGACGGCCAGGATTCCCAGAATAAGCAGGACGGGGAACCATTTTTCCCATCCCCTGCCGGTTCCTCTTAAAAGTTTCTGCGCTGTTTGCCTCCCGGCGGAAACGTTTTCCATAATTAGATTCCCACTCCAATACAATACCATTTTGTACCAAATAACATTATATCCGATTTTTCCCCAAATGTCCACCTTTTGCCACATATTATTCATTACGTTTTCCACCAGACTCTCGCATTCGCAGAACCTGTGCCTGCTTACTGCGGAGGTTTTGCCCGCCGGCGCGCTCCCCCCTCAGGGTCTGCTTATGCCTGGAATGCTTTCCCGGCAGGAGCTGCGCGCTCTTGGGTCTGCTTA
Source organism: Lachnospiraceae bacterium (assembly GCA_022797535.1). GTDB lineage: Bacteria > Bacillota > Clostridia > Lachnospirales > Lachnospiraceae > Acetatifactor. The sequence continues at coordinate 13,316 of JAAWKU010000087.1, forward strand.
TGCCTGGAACGCTTTTCCCGGCAGGAGCTGCGCGCTCTTGGGTCTGCTTATGCCTGGAACGC
>JAAWKU010000005.1 GCA_022797535.1 Lachnospiraceae bacterium
AGGGAGGCGATGCGGTGGCATCGTTGACCGACGACAACGCGGCAGATGGAAATTCAGGCAAGTCATTTTGCGAAATGTGAACGATACGGTACACTAGGTGCGCCGGCCTTGCTCTTGGGGCGGAGGGCGCCCGCTGGGCGAATAGGAGAAAAGATGGAAAACGGGAGAGTACAGATTCTGACCCGAACCCTGAGCAGACTTCCGGGGGACGGCGGCATGGATTGGGATTCCCCTCTGTGCCAACGGGAAGAGGCAGAGACCACAGGGGAATATTATGAAAGAGGGGGAGTGCGCTACTGCCTGTATGAAGAGCAGCCGGAGGGCTGGGAGAAGCCCTGCAAAGTCCTGCTGAAATGGAAAGAGGCCTTTCTGGAGAGACAGATCCGGGGGGAGGCGGCCTCCCGCATGGTGTTTGAACCCGGGAATCGCCACCGCGCTTCCTATCGCACTTCCTTCGGAGATCTGCTGCTGGAGACGGATACCCACTGGCTGCAGGCGCGGGAGGAACAGGGATTTATCAGTCTGGCGCTGGAATATGGTATAAGGCAGCAGGGTCAGACGATCTCCGAAAACCGTGTGAAAATCCGCATTACCCCCTTGGTCGATACCGTAAAAGGCTTTTCCGACGCGGGGACACAGCCGGGAAATGGCATTGAGCCATGAATGGGTTCTCTCTCTTTATTCGTGAGCAAAGGGCTGTCTCATCATTCGTTGATGCGGGCAGCCCTCAATTTATACCTTAAGCAGTCTCTTCCTGTCATAGCTCCGGGTCACATGTACCATATCAGGAACCGCATGGCGGTTTTCCGTCTCTGCGCTGCGGACAATTAAGGGCAGGAAAAGACATGATTTTTGCCGCCAGATGAGGTATGATGGAACTGTCCTTAAGGAAGAACAGCATTCGGATCCGGAACCGGATGTCAAAGGAGGAAGAATGGACTGGCTAACGGGTTTGCAAAAGGCAATCGATTACATGGAGGGACATCTGCTCCAGGAGATCGGTGCGGAGGAAGTGGCAGATGCAGTACATTTCTCTCCGTTCTATTTCCAGAAGTGCTTTAAAATAGTGACAGGCTATACCATCGGGGAATATCTGAGGAATCGCAGACTGTATCTGGCGGGACTGGAGGTACTGGGGCGTAAGGTTCCCGGAAAGGGAAGCCGGACCATGGACAAAGGCAGTGGAAATGGGGAAGGGAGAGTCATTGATCTGGCTTACAAATACGGGTACGACACACCGGAGAGCTTTACCAAGGCGTTTACGCGGTTTCACGGCTTGTCTCCCTTGCAGCTTCGGGCACAGCCCCATCAAATCAGGGTCTTTCTTCCTCTTGTAGTAGAGATTTCTGTAAAAGGAGGCAGCAGGATGGAGTTTACGATTGAGAGAAGAGAAGCTATGCGGATGATTGGGTTTGAGAGGATTGTTTCTTTTGAGACCTCTTATCAGGAAATTCCCAGATTCTGGAGGGAATTCTGTGAGCGCTACTGCGGGCAGTCCCGGCAGGATGGTGAGCCGGGAGAGGAAGGGATTCGGCAAACCATTGCGGAATGCGTCGTGGGAGAGTTTGGCGTCTGTGTGGAAGATGAGACGGACAGAGAACATTTCCGGTATTACATCGCAGGGGCCTACCAGGGAGGAGAAGTGCCGAAGGGAATGACGGTCTTTGAAGTCCCTGCCAGCGAGTGGGCAAAATTCAAATGCACCGGTGCCTTGCCGGACGCGCTGCAGACAGTCAATACCAGGATTTTCAAGGAATGGCTTCCTGGAAACCCGGAGTTTGAGATTGCGTTCCATATGAATATAGAATGGTATTCCAATGGAGATACCAGCAGCGAGGCGTATGAGAGTGGGATCTGGATGCCTGTCAAACGCCGGCAGGCAGAAAGGTCAGCTGTATAAATGCAATAAAAAGGGCTGTTGCAAAAAGATGATAATTTGCAACAGCCCTGAATTTGTTTCTGCTTATTTCAGAGGTTTGGCCCCGGCTTTTTCCTGGGCGCTCTCCCAGAGTTTTTTGAAGAATCCCTTCTTTTTCTCCGGCTTTTTTTCCGCCTTGCCGTGCAGGCCCCTCACGTCCAGAACGTAGATCCCGCTGACTACGGCTTTTACTTCCTTTTTGACAGGTACGTTGTCAAAGATTTTTTCATCGCAGATCAGGGACATAATCTGGGGCCCCACCTTGGCCTTGATAATGGGCATCTTGGAATTGCGCATCAGTTTGGGCGTCTGGTCGATGACCATCTGGGGCAGTCCTGAGTCTTTGATCTTCATGCGTTTTTTGTCAATGATCAGCATGGACAAAGACTGCTTGTTCTGTTCCAGCATTTCCTGCTGCTCGGCCTGCTTCTTCTGTGCCTTTTTACCGAGGAAATAGAGGAGCACGACGATGGCTATAAGTACCAAAAGTACAATAAGTATGACGATCTGATATGTTTTCACGAACGAATCCTCCCACCTTAAAGTTCCGCAATATGCCGGTATCAGGTTCTGCGTATTTTCCTTCGGCATACAGGCTCTTTTCGAACATTGTATCATCCTTTGAAAATGAAATCAACCAAGATTTCCTGATCTTTATGATAAATTTAGAGATTTTCCGTAAAAAGTATGATATACTGTGTATAAAGCTGTCCCGGGGAGGCTTTGATGATCAGTATGGAAAACTACAGGTGTAGAGGGAGTCTGCCCAGGACAGGCTCCAGGCATTTAGGAACAAAGGAAGTAGAATTTTGGATATTTTGCAGGTGATTTGGAACAATGTGCAGACGGTGTGGGGATTTATGTCCGGACATTTGATTCTGTGGAATATGTTGTTCGCGATTATCATTGTATTTTTCGAACGGAAGGAGCCAAGGAGCGTGTGGGCCTGGCTTCTGTTGCTGTGCTTTATTCCAGTGGTGGGTTTTCTGTTTTATCTCCTGCTGGGGACGGACATGCACAAGCGGAAGATGTTCCGTCTGAAGGAAGTGGAGGACCGGCTGAACGAGGAGGTGCGGGGGCAGGAACACCGCCTGCAGAGCCGCCGCCCGGAGGACCGGGACGAAGAGATTGACAGATACAGGGACTTGATCATGTATAATCTGGAAAGTTCCGGAGCCGTGCTGTCGGAAGACAATGACATCACCATATATACGGACGGCAATGCCAAATTTGACGCCCTGATCCAGGACATGCGCCAGGCCAGGCGGTTTATTCACATGGAGTACTATATCATCAAGAACGATGTACTGTTTCAGCGGATTGTGGATGTGCTCAGGGAGAAAGCGGCGGAGGGAGTGGAAGTGCGCATTCTGTTTGACAGTATGGGATGCCGCACGGTAAAGAGCAAACTCTGGAAGCAGCTGGGAGCCTGGGGAATCCAAACGGCAGAGTTTTTTCCCGCGCTGCTGGGCAGGCTGCAGCTCCGTATCAACTACCGCAACCACCGCAAGATTGTGGTGATTGACAACCGGGTGGGATATGTGGGAGGCTTCAATGTGGGCAAGGAGTACCTGGGGCTGGACGAGCGTTTTGGCTATTGGCGGGACACCCATCTGCGGATTCTGGGGGGCGCGGTATTCGGCCTGCAACTGCGTTTTATCCTGGACTGGAATTACGCGTCCGGGCAAAATCTGTTTGCTGCCGGCAAATATCTGGAAGAGAAGCAGGCAGTGGGAGGCGACGGCTGTAAAGCGCAGATTATCAGCAGCGGCCCGGACAATACCCAGAAGCAGATCAGAGACAATTATCTACAGCTGATTCACAAGGCCAGACGCAGAATCAGCATACAGACGCCATATTTTATCCCGGATGAGTCCGTGATGAGCGCCCTGCTCATCGCCGTCCGTTCCGGCGTGGAGGTGCGGGTGATGATTCCCTGTAAGCCGGATCATCCCTTTGTGTACTGGGCAACTTACTCCTACATGGGTGATCTGGTGATGGCGGGCGCGAGCTGCTACACCTATGACGACGGCTTTTTGCACAGCAAGGGCCTGGTGGTGGACGACGAGGTGTTGTGCTTCGGCACGGCCAATATGGATATACGCAGCTTTTCTCTGAACTTCGAGGTAAACGCGGTGGTATATGACGAGGGCAAGGCCAGGGAGATGACGGAGCTGTTTGACCGAGATCTGGAGCATTGTACCCAGGTTACCAGAGAGGCATATGCCAGCCGCTGTCTGAAAGTACGTTTCAAGGAGCAGGTGTGCAGGCTTCTCTCGCCGCTGCTTTAAGAGAGGCTTTCTGTACTTTCTGTTATATTGTTGGAGCCGGGGCGGCAGGGCATTGCCCCGGTTTGCCGGCCCGGCAGACGCTTAAGTGTGCCAATTCGTGGAGATAATGAAAATAAGGCTTTTACTGGGAGCCGAATTGTGGTATAAAGGATAGTGTATTTGCTGTTGTAGAGAAAGGGTCAGTTTGACTTAAGTCAGACTCCGAATAAGCGGAAAAGAGGAAGATATGGGAAAAAAGATGGCGATTGTGCTGGCTGCGTTGCTGGCAGCAGGCATGTTGAGCGGCTGCGGCAGACAGTCGGATGCACTGAAAGACATGAAGGTGGAAAAGATTGTGACGCTGGGAGAGTATACGGGCATTCCCGTGCAGGTGGCGGCAGCAGCGGTGGACGAAGCCCAGGAGGCGGAACTGATGAAGGCGCTGTACATGGACTCCGTGACAGCGGAGCGGGGCGGTATCCTGGACCGGGAGGTGGCTCTGGGGGACACTGTAAATATTGACTATGCGGGAACCCGGGACGGCGTGGCTTTCCAGGGAGGCACGGCCACAGGCGCTCTGCTGGAGATCGGCTCAGGTCAGTTTATCGAGGGTTTTGAAGAGGGGCTGATCGGCGCCATGCCGGGGGAGACCAGGGATTTGGAACTGCACTTTCCCGAGGTGTATCTGAACAATCCGGAGCTGGCCGGACAGGCTGTGGTCTTTAACGTTACCGTGAACTTTATTCTGCCTGCGGAATACAGTGATGAGGTGGTCGCCGCCATTGGCGTTCCCGACATTACCACCGTGGAGCAGATGCAGCAGTTTGTTCATGAGTACCTGGATACAAACGCTCAGAACACCTACCGCGCCGCACTGGAGAATGCGGTGGTGGACGGCTTGATCAACGGCTGCGTGTTTCAGGAACTCCCGGAGGCCCTGGTGGAAAAGTACCGAAATAATGTACAGGCGGGACTGGAGGCGGACTGCGCGGCAAACGGCGTTGATTTGGAGCTCTATTGCCAGTATAGCTTCGGAATGGATTCCGCGTCCTTCCTGAATCAGTATGCGGAAAAAGCGGCCCAACAGGGGCTGGCGTTTCAGGCGGTGGCCAATGCGGAGAATCTGAATATTTCGGATCAGGAGTTGCAGGAGAAACTGGAAGAGTACGCGGCCCAGGGCGGATATGACACGGTGGAGGCGTTTTTAGGTGAACTGGACCGGGAGGAATACAGAGAATATTTCATGTTTGAGAGGGTGCTGGAATTCCTGACCCAGAATGCCCAGGTCACAGAGAATTAAATTAAAATTGCAGGAACGGCCTCATATTATGCACCGGAAGCGTGCGTTTGCAGGGGATAGGCGGAACTCAAAATAGGAGGAAAAAAAGATGAATCTTACAGACATCAAGGAACTATACCGTAACAAGGCAGCATATGCGGACAGGGAGGTAACTGTGGGCGGCTGGGTGCGAAACAACCGTGACTCCAAAAACTTCGGCTTCCTGGTGATTAACGACGGGACGTTTTTTGAGCCGCTTCAGGTGGTATACGGCGACAAGCTGGAGAATTTTGCGGAACTGTGCAAGATAAATGTGGGCGCGGCCCTGATTGTCCGGGGGACCATCGTGCTGACTCCCGATGCCAAGCAGCCTTTCGAGATGCAGGCGGCGGAGGTGCTGGTAGAGGGGCCTTCCGGGGCGGACTATCCCCTGCAGAAAAAGCGTCACAGCTTTGAGTATCTGCGCACCATTTCTCATCTGCGTCCCCGGACCAACACGTTTCAGGCTGTGTTCCGTGTGCGTTCCCTGATCGCCTACGCGATTCATAACTTTTTCCAGGAGCGGGGCTTTGTGTATGTGCATACCCCGCTGATCACCGGAAGCGACTGCGAGGGTGCGGGAGAGATGTTCCAGGTGACCACTCTGGATCTGGGGAATGTCCCCAGGACGCAAGAGGGCGGCATTGATTTTTCCCAGGATTTTTTCGGAAAGCCCACCAACCTCACAGTCAGCGGTCAGTTGAACGGCGAAACCTTTGCCATGGCTTTTAAGAACATCTATACTTTTGGTCCCACCTTCCGGGCAGAGAATTCCAACACCACCCGTCATGCGGCGGAGTTCTGGATGATTGAGCCGGAGATGGCTTTCGCGGATTTGAAGGACGACATGATGCTGGCGGAGAGCATGTTGAAGTATATTATCCGTTATGTGCTGGAGAATGCCCCGGAAGAGATGGCCTTCTTCAATCAGTTTGTGGACAAGGGACTGATCGAACGTTTGAACCATGTGGTCAACTCTGATTTTGGTCATGTGACTTACACAGAGGCCATTGAAATCCTGGAAAAGCATAACGAGATCTTTGACTATAAAGTGTTCTGGGGCTGTGACCTGCAGACGGAACATGAGAGATATCTGACAGAGCAGGAGTTCAAACGCCCTGTGTTCGTCACGGACTATCCCAAGGAGATCAAGGCATTCTATATGAAGCTGAACCAGGATGGCAGGACGGTGGCGGCCATGGACTGCCTGGTGCCCGGCATCGGCGAGATCATCGGAGGCAGCCAGCGTGAGGATCATCTGGAGGTGCTGGAACAGCGCATGGAGGAACTGGGACTGAACAAGGAAGATTATGGTTTCTATCTGGACCTGCGCCGTTATGGTTCCGCCCGTCACGCCGGCTTTGGGCTGGGATTTGAGAGATGCGTTATGTATCTCACTGGTATGGGCAATATCCGGGATGTGGTGCCGTTCCCCAGGACAGTGAATAACTGTGAATTGTAACAGGGCCTGCCGGAGCGTGATGTGCCTGGAATACCTTTGTTATTGAGATCTGATATCCAGATCTATTACTGAGAAAGGAAGTAGTGATGAGGAGAAAAGAAAGGGTGAAAAAATGCATGATGGCAGTGGCAGTGGCGGCATTATTGATTTCCACCCTGTCGGGAACCACTCTGGATACCTGGGCCACCACTATTAAGGAGTTGGAGGACGCTATTTCAGATACTCAAAATCAGCTTGACAATATCAATGACAATATATCCAATCTGGAAGATCAGCAGGATCTGCTGGAGGAGCAGATGGAGGATTTGAACGCGGAACTGATCAATATCCTCACCAGCATTGAACTCCTGGAAGATGATATTGCCCGAAAGGAGACGGATATTCAACTGACCCAGCAGGCATACGAGGCGGCGCAGCAGAAAGAACAGGAGCAGGCGGAAGCCATGGCTCTGCAAATCCGCTTTATGTATGAGACGGGAGACGATACGTTGATGAATATGCTCTTCAGCAATGCAAGTTTCAGCAACATGCTGAACCGTGTCACTTATGCGGAGAGCGTAAATGCTTACAATCAGGAAATGCTGAATCAGTATGAGGCTACCCGGATAGAGGTGCATAATCTGTGGGAGCAGTTGGAGGCTGACAAGGCATCCCTGGAGGCCGACAAGGCAGAAATGGAAGGACAGAAGGAGTACTGCGACCGCCTGATGGTCCAGCTGCAGGAGAAATCCGAGAATTTTGCCGCCCAGATTGCCAGGGCGAAACAGGATGCGGCGGCGGCCAAGGCACTGCTGCAGCAGGAGCAAAAGCAACTGAAGAAGCTGAAAGACGAAGAGCGAAGAAAAGAGGAAGAGAGACGGCGCCAGGCGGCTCTGGCAGCGGCGGCCAAGAATCCTCCACAGGTTACCGGCAGTACCAATTATGCCTCTGTGGTGGATAATGCGGCAGGCAGTGACAAGGGCAAGCAGATTGCTAAATATGCGTTGCAGTTTGTGGGCAACCCATATGTGGCAGGGGGTACCAGTCTGACAAACGGCGCGGACTGTTCCGGTTTTACATACCGCGTATACCAGGATTACGGATATGATATTCCCCGCACATCCTATTCCCAGAGAAGCGTAGGCATAGGCGTGGATTACAGTGAGGCCCAGCCTGGGGATCTGATTTGTTATGAGGGGCATGTGGCTCTGTACATCGGGGGCGGCAAGATCGTTCATGCCAGCACCCAGAGGACTGGGATTAAGGTGAGCAATGCCAACTACAGGACTATTCTGGCGGTGCGGCGCGTCATATAGTCCCGTGTCATAGCGCGGAAGGCATGAGCCTGGCCTGGTGGCCGAAAGTCGAAAATAGGAATGTGCGGAGGTGTGGACCATTTACAAATGATCCGCACCTCTCAGCCATTGTACATTTTGGTGGGGCCATGAGTGGACGCCGAAGCGGTCAGTCATGGATCACTGTCCGTGTGGGGTTGCAGGGAAGATGCGGAACTTATAACAGCATATTCCCGGAAAGCGCACTGATCCATGAGTGGACGCTGAAGCGGTCAGTCATGGATCACTGTCCGTGTGGGGTTGCAGGGAAGATGCGAAACTTATAATAGGAGGAAAAGGAAGAATGAGGTATGAGGCAGACAGGGTATCGGACATTCAGATAGCTTATATTGGCGGGGGATCCAGGGGCTGGGCCTGGACATTTATGACGGATCTGGCCATGGAACCCCAAATCAGCGGCACAATCCGTCTGTATGATATCGACAGGGAAGCGGCAAAAGCCAATGCCATCATCGGAAACCGGCAAAAGCAGCGGAAGGATGTGCCTGGCCAATGGGATTATGTGGTGAAAGACACGCTGCAGGAGGCGCTGGACGGTGCCGATTTCGTAGTGATATCCATTCTGCCCGGAACCTTTGACCAGATGGAAGTGGATGTGCACATGCCGGAGCGGTTGGGCATCTACCAGTCTGTGGGGGACACTGCAGGGCCAGGGGGCATGATACGTGCTCTGCGCACCCTCCCCCTGTTCCTGGAATTTGGGAAAGCCATCAGGGAGACTTGTCCCAACGCCTGGGTTATCAATTACACTAATCCCATGACGTTGTGCGTCAGAATGCTGTATCAGGCGTTTCCTGATATTAAGGCTTTCGGCTGCTGCCATGAGGTGTTTGGGACTCAGAAAGTGCTGGCGGCTATCGCCTCTCAGGAGCTGGGCTGCGGCCCCATTGACCGGCGGGACATTCGTGTTAATGTGCTGGGCATCAATCATTTTACCTGGTTTGACTATGCCAGCTACAGGGGAATTGATCTGTTTCCTGTTTACAGGCAGTATGTGGATGCCCACTATGAGGAGGGGTTTGAGGAGAAGGATCACCATTGGATGAATTCTACCTTTGCCTGCGCCCATCGGGTGAAAATGGATTTGTTTCGGCGATATGGCCTGATTGCGGCGGCAGGAGACCGCCATCTGGCAGAGTTTATGCCCGGGGAGGAGTATCTGAAGGATCCCGGGACTGTGTCAGGCTGGAAATTTGGTCTGACTACGGTGGCATGGAGGAAAGAGGATCTGCAGAAGCGGCTGGAGCGCAGCCGCAGGCTGGCAAGCGGCCAGGAGGAGATCGAGTTGAAAGCCACCGGGGAGGAAGGCATACTGTTGATCAAGGCACTATGCGGCCTGGAGCGGGTGGTGAGCAATGTGAATATTCCCAACACCGGTCATCAAATTGCCAATCTACCGGATAACGCAGTGGTGGAAACCAATGCGTTGTTTGAACGGGACGCCATACGTCCTGTGCTGGCCGGGAGCGTCCCGGAACCAGTGCGCAGGCTGCTTCAGCCCCATCTGGAGAATCATGATCGAATCATGCAGGTAGTACTGGGAAATAATAGGGACATGGAACTGGTGGAAGAGGCATTCATGAATGACCCTCTGATAAAGGGTCGCGCCACAGAGGAGCAGATACGGGCCCTGGCTAGGGATATGATGTCGGCCACTTTGGGATAGACGGATGTAAGTATGCATGTGGGAGGTATTGCGTTGTGAAGATTATCGTTGCGGGAGATGGCAAGATGGGTTCTACGCTGACCCGGCAGCTTGCTCTGGAAGGGCATGACCTGACTTTGATAGACGCCAATTCCAGGGTGCTGGAGAGCACACAGGAGCGCTATGATGTCATGGTTATCCAGGGAAACTGCGCTACTATGGACGTACTGCAGCAGGCAGGAGTCAGGGAGGCAGATCTGCTTATCGCCATGACGGGGGCAGATGAAATCAATCTATTGTGCTGTATGACGGCCCATGCCATGAATGCCCGTCTCCATACCATCGCCCGGGTGAGGAATCCGGAGTATACTCAGCAGATCTACAAGATGCGGGATATGTTTGGCCTCTCCATGACAGTGAACCCGGAGCGGCAGGCGGCTATGGAAATCAGCAGGCTTTTAAAATATCCGGGTTTTTTAAAGAGAGACACCTTTGCAAGAGGTAAGGTTGAAATCGTAGAACTGAAACTCAATGAGCAGAGCAAACTTTGTGATGTGGCCCTGAATGATATGAACAGTATCGTCAAGTGCAAGATCCTGGTCTGCACCGTACTGCGCGGGGGCAAAGCGGTGGCTCCAGACGGAAATTTCGTGTTAAAAGAAGGGGACAGAATCTTTGTGACAGCCCCCAGCAACGAATTGGCGACTCTTCTGCATAATCTGGGGATCATCACTCATAAGGTAAAGCGGGTGCTGGTGTGCGGAGGGGGGCGCGTCACATTCTATCTGGCAAAAATGCTGGAAAAAAGCGGGATCGCCGTGCAGATTGTGGAACAGGATCCCCAGCGCTGTGTAGGGCTGGCCGGTATGTTGCCTCATGCCAATATAATTCAGGGGGATGCCAGCAGTGAACTTCTGCTGGAAAGTGAAGGCATTTCGGACTGTGACGCCCTGGCTACTTTGACAGGCATAGATGAATTGAATATGATTATTTCTCTCTATGGAAGCAGTTGCGGAGTGCCCCAGATCATTACCAAGCTGGGACGCATGAACAATAAGAACATTCTGGAGAATCTGTCTCTGGGCAGTATCATCAGTCCTAAGGAATTGTGCTGCAATACCATTGTGCGGTATGTGCGGGCCATGCAAAATCAGACAGGCGCTGCTAAGACAGTTTACTCCATTGCCGACGGGCAGGCAGAGGCCATGGAGTTCCTGGTGGATGAACACACTCTGCACTGCGGGGAGCCGCTAAAGCGGTTAAAACTGAAGAAAAATGTTCTGGTGGCCTGCATCACCAAGGGAGTGCAGCAGGAAATTCCCAACGGCGATTCATCTTTCAATCAGGGAGACACAGTGATTATTGTGACCAATGGAGATCGGGTAATCTATCAGCTAAACGACATTTTTGAATGACCTGAAGTCCATATCTTTGATCAGGACCAAGTATTTTTGAGGATCAGACCTGCTGGAGCAGGCGGATGGAGATGAGATACGATTATGAATTACAAGATGATGGGGAAGTTTATCGGGCTGCTTTTGATGGTGGAAAGCATATTTATGCTGCCTGCGCTGATTATCAGTCTGTGCAGACAGGAGCGGAGTTCCGCGCTGGCATTTACCGCCACTATTGTGGTTCTCTGGGGGTTGGGAATGGTGCTTCGCCTTTTGTGCCGCAGGGCCAGGAAGAGTTTCTTTGCGAAGGAAGGCCTGGTATGTGTGGGCCTGGGCTGGCTGATTATGAGTCTGCTGGGCTGTCTGCCTTTTTTTCTGTCGGGGGCTATCCCCAACTATGTAGACGCTCTGTTTGAGATGGTTTCCGGCTTTACTACCACCGGAGCCTCTATTCTGGAACAAATAGAAGGATTACCCTATGGCATCCTGTATTGGCGCAGCTTCAGCCATTGGCTGGGAGGCATGGGCGTGTTGGTATTCCTGTTGGCCATTCCCATGGGCGGAGATGGTGGCAGCGGTTTTACCATGCATCTGTTGCGGGCGGAGAGCCCGGGCCCCAATGTGGGAAAACTGGTGCCAAAGATGAAACAGACGGCCCAAATCCTGTATATTCTGTATATTGCGTTGACTGTGCTCAACGTATTTTTTCTGCTGATAGGCGGTATGCCGGTATTCGACGCAGTGTGTACGGCCATGGGAACGGCGGGCACGGGGGGATTTGGCATTAAGGGAGACAGCATTGCCGGGTACAGTCCCTATCTCCAAAATGTGTGTACCGTGTTCATGCTGTTGTTTGGCGTGAATTTCAGTTGTTACTATCTGTTAATCCTGCGGCAGGTGAAAAGCGTGTTTAAAGATGAAGAACTGCGGATGTATCTGGGCGTCATACTTGGCAGTATTCTCCTGATTGTCTGGAATCTGCGGGGATTCTATGATACATTGGAAGAGACCGTGAGGCATGCGGCATTCCAGGTGGCCAGCATTGTCACCACCACGGGTTATGCCACCACGGACTTTGACCTCTGGCCCGGATTTTCCAAAGCAATCCTTTTGTTTTTGATGATAATCGGGGCCTGCGCGGGCAGTACAGGGGGAGGTTTTAAGTGTGGCCGTGCGTTGCTGGTGGTGAAAAATATGCTGCGCAGCGTGAGACAGCTCATCCGTCCCCAGCGAGTGCAGGTGGTAAGGATGAACGGACAGGCAGTTGACGAGAAGGTGCTGGCCAACACCAACACGTATGTGGCGGCTTATGCTATTATTACTATAGCCAGCTTTTTACTTATTTCGGTGGACGGCTTTTCCATTACCACCAATTTTTCTGCTGTCATGGCATGCTTTAACAACATCGGGCCGGGATTTGAGGCGGTGGGCCCTACCTGCAATTTTGCCTCTTACAGCATTTTTTCAAAGCTGGTACTGATCTGGGATATGCTGGCAGGCAGATTGGAAATATTTCCGATCCTGATCCTGTTTTCCCGCACCACCTGGAGACAGAGATAGAGATATTCAGCGCCTCACCCGGAGGGAAGGCGCTGGAGAAATAAGTTCCGTTTTTCAGGGAGTACTGTGAGAAACCTGCTTTTTTAGACGGTTGTTTTCTTGAAGCAATTGTTCGATTACCCTGTTTTGCTGTTCAAGCTGCATGATAGCCTCATCTCTTTTTAGAACGGCCTCGTCTCTCTTTTGCACGGCCTCATTCAATCCCTGTACGGCTTTATCTCTTGCGCGGATAGCCATTTCCCGCTCTCTTAATATTGTATTCATCTCTCTTATATGTTTCTCCCTTGCTTTACACTGCTCACGGATAAATTCATCGGCAGTAAGTTCGTAGATGGTTTCCACTGCGTTTTCCAGTATTGGATTCTGCTTTGCCAGCATCTTGAGTTCCTCCCATGTGGTGGCTTTAAAGAGCGATGCCCAGTAGTGGATATTCCACTTCTGGTCCTCATCTGTTGCCAAGTCGATATGTTTTAAGTTTACCACACTCAGAGTGAACTTGTCAGTAAAAATATGGTGATTTTTCATATTGATCATTTTATACGTGGCATAAAACTCAGGGTATTCGGGAAAGAGCGTGAAGTTGAGAAAACCAATGTGTATAGTGGATTTGACATCCATATAATCTTCCCCGCTGGAGAGTTGATCGAAATTGCGGCACAGATATGTAAGGGATCTCTCCGGCCAGTTTTTATAATCCATGACCTGTATCTCCAGATTGATGGTAACCTGGTTGTTCAGCAATACATTGAGGTCCAGTACAAAGATCTTGCTGTCGAAATCTTCAGTCAGGGATTTACCCAGTATAATGGGATTCCTGACTTCTATGCTTTCCACTTCGTCTGGAGTCAGATGCAGCAGAGAACAGATCAAGTGTTCTAGAACATTCTTGTTTTTTTGCAGCAATGCCTTGAACATGTAATCGTTGGTTAATGGGTGGGGCAGTTTTCCGGCAGCACGCATAAATTGTGGTTCTTTGTCCGATATTTCGGGGGTGGGATGACTCATGTGCATATCTCCTTAGTTTTTTCAGGGAATCAGTCGATTGCGGGACGTATTTTCCACGAAAGATATTTATACTGTCCTATACCGGGGGTGAAATGGAGATTTTACGATATCCGATCTGATTTGGCCTGGGTGCGGTGTAAGTGGATCCGTAGTTGAAATGTTGGGCAGACAGCCGATTTCCCCAAAGACTATAGGAGTAAAAAAGAGCGCAGAAAATATAAGCGTATGAGTTAATACAGTCCGGAAATCTATGGCAAAACGCCGGAAAATGAATCGTGTCCATATCGATTGATATGGACACAGTATAACAGCTATAAAGAAAAAACGCAAGTGGTTTTGGCATAAAATTATGCCTCCGCAATCACTTCCACCTCGCACAGCACATTCTTGGGCAGGGTTTTTACTGCCACACAGGAGCGGGCCGGCTTGCCCGTGAAATATTGACCATAGACTTCGTTAAAGGCGGCGAAATCGTTCATGTCGGCCAGGAAACAGGTGGTCTTTACAGTCTTTTCATAGGACGAACCCGCCTCCTCCAGCAGAGCGCCCAGGTTCTTCATGACCTGATGGGCCTGTTCCGCAACGGTGGCGCCCACCACTTCCCCGGTGGCAGGGTCCAGGGCAATCTGCCCGGAGGTGAAGAGAAGCCCGCCGGTGATAAAGGCCTGGGAATAGGGGCCGATGGCGGCGGGAGCATTGGGGGTGGAAATCTGTTTCATGAATCTGTTCCTCCTTATTTAATGCAGTGTTATAGGTTGAATTCCCCTACAAAGGAATCCTTTTCCAGTATATCACAGAGAAGCAAAAAAAGCCATCTTTAACACAATTTTGTACATTTACTCTGAAGTCTGTCGGGACTAGAATAGCCTTATTCAGTGCAGGATATGCCGGGACTGTGCCCGGCAGAACATTGCCTGCCGAGGAGGAGACATTGTGGAAAAGAAGCGACATTCAAAACTGGCGTGGCTCTGGGAGAACATGAAGGGCTATCGGGCGGTCTATGTGCTGTGCCTTGTGGGGACTGTGACCTACAATGTAATGCATCTGATCGTTCCCTATATGTCCCAGAGCATCATCGACCTGTTTCTCAGCGGGGAACAGGCGGCCGAAAACCTGGCGACCAAGAGAAATCTGTTCTGGGAACTGATCATCGCCATGGTTCTGCTGACATTTTTAAGAACGGCCATCGTCTACCTTTCCTGTATGGGCGGTGAGGTGGTTTCACAGAAGGCGCTTTACCGGATCAGGACTTACCTGTTTGACAAGATCGAACGGCAGGATATGCATTTTTATGCTACCTATCGGACAGGTGACCTGATGACCCGTCTCACAGGCGACCTGGATGCAGTGCGCCATATGATTGCCTGGGTTATCCGTACCATTGTGGAATCCCTGGCTCTGATGGCCGCCACAGCGGTGTATTTTTTCTATATGGACTGGCGGCTGGCCCTGTGCCTGTTTGCCATTGCGCCCTTTATTTTCCTGATTATTATCCTGTTTAAGAACAAGGTGGCTCCCCGTCACAGGGCGCTGCGGGAAAAGCTGGCGGAGATGAACACCATTTCCCAGGAGAATATCTCCGGCAACCGGGTGGTAAAGGCTTTTGCCAGAGAAAAATATGAGATAGAAAAGTTTGACGAGAGTAATACGTCTTACTCCCAGACCAACCAAAAGACAGCGCTGACCTGGCTGACCTATTATCCCTATGTGGAGTCGGCGGCCAATCTGATGCCGGTGGCGCTGCTGCTGGTGGGCGGTATCTTCCTGATTCAGGAGCAGATCACCATGGGGCAGTATGTGGCGTTTTCCAGCCTGATCTGGGCTATTGCCAATCCCATGCGGCAGCTTGGCAGCATTATGAATGAGTTCCAGCGGTTTTCCGCAGCCTCTGACAAGGTTATGGAAATCTATTATTCCCAGCCGGAGATCGTGGATAAGCCGGGAGCTGTGGATCGGCCGGAGCGCTTTCAGGGGCGGATTGAATTTAAGAACGTCAGTTTCCAGTATGCGGACGGTAAGCTGCCCATTCTGCGGAATGTGAGTTTTACGGCTGAGCCGGGGGAAACCATCGCCATTATGGGAGAGACGGGATGCGGTAAAACCTCCCTGATTCAGTTGATCCCCAGGTTTTACGAGCCCACGGAGGGGGAGGTGCTGGTGGACGGTATTGCGGTGCAGGATATGAAGCTGCGTCAACTGCGCGGCAATATAGGCCTGGCCACCCAGGACGTGCTCCTGTACTCGGACTCCATAGACGGCAATATCGCTTTCGGAGACAGCCATATCACTCCGGAGCAGGTGGTAAAATTCGCCAGATATTCGGCGGCTTCCGATTTCATTGCCCGTATGCCTGAGGGATATGACACCATTGTGGGAGAGCGGGGAGTGGGACTCTCCGGCGGCCAGAAACAGCGTATCTCCCTGGCCAGGGCCCTGGCGGTGCGCCCGGCCATATTGATCCTGGACGACACCACCTCGGCGGTGGATATGGAGACGGAAAAGCAGATTCAGCACAGTCTGAGCGAACTGGATTTCCCCTGCACCAAGATCATCATTGCCCAGCGGATTTCCACTACGAAATACGCGGATAAGATATTGGTGCTCCAGGACGGCCGGATTACAGAATCCGGCAGCCACGAGGAGCTGATTGCGAAGAAGGGATATTATTATCAGGTGGTGCGGTTGCAGACCGGACAGCAGATTTCCGAACAGGGCCCGTCCCTCTGCCCGGATGCCGGAGCGGCGGAGCAGCAGTCTCCGGGTCTGGATGCCGGCGGGGCATGTGCGGAATGCGGTAAGGAGGTGTAGAGATGGCCAGAAGAAATACATACCGGGAGGACGAGGTGCTGGAAACCCCTTTTGACTTCCATCACTTGCTTCGGGCTTCAGTTTATATTAAAAAATACAGCGGCAGGATGATTCTTGCCTTCGTCCTGAGCGCCGTAGGCGGCATTACGGCTTTGTTTGGCCCCATGCTGACGCAGAAGGCGCTGGACGAGGCGATCCCCGACAAAAATATACGTATGCTGGTGACTCTGGTATTGGTGCTGGTGGGAACCTACGCAGTCAGTGTGGTTTTTACCACCATACGATCCAGGATTATGGTGAAGGTAGGACAGGGAATTATCTATGATATCCGCAGGGATCTGTTTGCCCATTTGCAAAAGCTGCCCTTTCAGTATTATGACGACAGACCCCACGGGAAAATCCTGATCCGGGTAGTGAACTATGTGAACTCTGTGTCGGATATGCTGTCCAACGGGCTGATCAACGTGGTACTGGAGATATTGAATCTGATCTTTATCGTGATTTTCATGTTTCTGGTGGATGTGAAACTGTCCCTGGTGGTTCTGGCGGGTGTGCCGATTCTGGCGGCGTTTATGCTGTATATGAAGAAGCGTCAGAGAAAGGCCTGGCAGCAGGTGTCCAACAAGAACTCCAACCTGAACGCCTATCTGCAGGAAAATATTGTGGGAGCCCGCATCACCCAGATTTTTGTCCGGGAAGATGAGAATGTGGAGACCTTTGGTATCCTGGCGGACCGCTGCCGCAAGGCCTGGATGCAGGCGGTAAAATTCAGCAACCTGGTGTGGCCCGGCATTGACAATATATCCGTGTGGGTGAGAGCCGCGGTGTTTATCGTGGGGCTGCTGGTCATGGGACCGGAGAACGTGAAACTGGGTGTGATCGTGGCAATCACCTCCTATGCCTCCAGGTTCTGGCAGCCCATTATGAACCTGGGTAATATTTTTAACAACTTCATCAACAATATCGCCTATCTGGAGCGCATTTTCGAGACCATGGATGAGCCGGTGACAGTGGCGGACGCGGAGGACGCCATAGAGATGCCGCCCATCAGGGGCCAGGTGACTTTCGAACATGTAACTTTCGCCTACGAGGAAGGAAAGCATGTGCTGAAAGATCTGTCCTTCACTGTGGAGCCCGGCGAGAGTGTGGCGCTGGTGGGTCCCACCGGCGCGGGCAAGAGTACCATCGTAAACCTGGTGTCCCGGTTCTACAATGTGAATCAGGGCCGGGTGCTCATCGACGGACAGGACATTTCCCAGGTGACGCTGGAATCCCTGCGTTCCCAGATGGGGATTATGCTACAGGACAGTTTTATTTTCTCGGGCACCATCGAGGACAATATCCGTTATGGTAAGCTGGATGCCACTATGGAGGAGATTCAGCGGGCCAGCGAGACGGTGTGCGCGGATGCCTTTATCAGCCGCATGCAGGATGGCTACCAGACGGAGGTGAAGGAGCGGGGGTCTCTGCTGTCCCAGGGGCAGAAACAGCTGATTTCCTTTGCCAGGACGCTGCTTTCAGACCCTTCTATCCTGGTGTTGGACGAGGCCACTTCCAGCATTGACGTGCAGACGGAACGGGCGCTTCAGCAGGGATTGAACGCCATGCTTCAGGGTAGGACTTCATTTATCATCGCCCATCGTCTGTCCACCATCAAAAACTGTGACAAGATCATGTACATCGACCAGGGCGGAATCATGGAGTGCGGCACCCATGAGGAACTGATGGCAAAGCGGGGGTATTATTACAGGTTGTATACGGCGCAGATGGAGGATATAGCGTAATCCGAAGCGCTGACATACGGAGCGGCAATGGTATATCCGGAAAGGATTTGCCATTGCCGTTTTTATATGCATGGCGCCTCCTTCCTCCGCCTGGCAGCGTGACGATATATTCCGCACTGTTAGTTCTAGGATGAAGGTGTCAGTACACCGATCGTGCAGACGTAGCGGGCTGCGGAAAGATTTTGGGCGTGTGAATCGAAAAACAGGCAGGCTATTTGGTCAGGCTATTTAGAAATCGGTGAACCAGGTTTACTTTCTCAGGAAAATAGGGTAAAATAAGCTGTATTCGCACAGGATTCTCTTTCAAGACAATGAGGTGACAGATACAAAATGGCAGGACAAATGAAGATAGCTGTGGTGGAGGACGAAAAGCCACACGCCGCCATGCTCACGGGTCTTTTGGAAGCATGGCTAAAGAAGAATAAAGTGGAGTTCTGTATCCGGGAGTTTCCCAACGCGGCGTCCTTTCTATTTGAGTGGGAGCAGGACCAGGCATGGGAGGTGCTTTTTTTTGATATACAGATGCCGGGCCTGAGCGGGGTTGAACTGGCGCGGAGAATCCGAAAGGAAAACAGGAGGATTGCGCTGGTCTTTGTGACAGGCATCACGGACTATCTTCTGGAAGGATATGAGGTGGAAGCCCTGCACTATCTGGTCAAGCCTGTGGACGAAGCGAAGATTGATTCCTGTATGGAGCGGGTTTTCAGGCGCTGCCGGGAGCTGGAGAAGCGGGAAGCGATTCTGACAGAAGCCAGGGAACTGGTAGACGGAGAGAAAAGCAGCCGTATAAACTTGCGGCTTATGCCGGAAGATATTGTATATATAGAGGCTGCCACCCATAATACGGAACTGCATACAGCAGAGAAATGTTATGTGGTCAGGGAGGGCATCAATGTCTGGAGAGAACGGCTGCCGGAGGAGGTGTTCTGCTTCTGCCACAGATCTTATCTGGTCAATCTGCTCTATGTGGCGCAGTTAGAGAAGGAAGCAGTGATTTTGGATGACGGGAGGCAGATTCCTCTGAGCAGAAAAAACTATAAAGATGTGAACCAGGCTTTTATTCGGTTTTACAGCAAAAAGAAAGCGGAGGGATTGTAGACACGATTATGATGGAACCCCCCTGGGGAAGGCAGCTCCCTGGGAATTGTATGGGATGGGGAGTATCCCGCCTCCAGGGGGCAAAAGGGCGGCGGAGCAGAATGGGGCGCTGTGGGGGAAAGGTTTACAAAGAATGCATTATGGACTGATGTTTGTTTTGGGAATTGCGGGAGTCATCCTGCTTACATTCCTGTGCTGCGCCATATTTATGTGGCTGATGAATCGGAGAGTGGCGGCGTTTCAGAGTGATCTGGCGGAAAAGCACTATGAAGAGGTGGAGAACATGTACCAGCAGATGCGGGGCTGGAAACATGACTATAAGCATCATATCCAGACCATGAAAGCCCATCTGGCTCTGGGGCAGTATCAGGAACTGGATGAGTATCTGAGGGATCTGGACACGGATCTCACGGAGGTGGACACCGTACTGAGAACGGGTAATGTGCGGGTGGACGCCGTGCTGAACGCCAAGCTGGCGGTGGCAAAGGCCAGGGGAATCCGGGTGAATGCCAAGGCAGTGGTGCCGGAGCGGCTGGTCATAAACGAGGTGGATCTGTGCGTCATTATCGGTAATCTGCTGGACAACGCCATGGAGGGCTGTGGGAAGATCGCGGAAGAAAGACAGTTCATCCGTGTGTATATGGAGGTACTAAAACAGCAGCTTTATATTTATGTTTCCAATTCCATGGCGGATCGGATCAGCCAGGAAGGGGGACAATATCTGTCAACCAAGCGGGGAAATCATGGTTTCGGCTTAATAAGGATTGACAGGACAGTGAAAAAATATAACGGGTTTTTGAACAGGCAGCACGAGGAAGGAGTTTTTGCCACCGAGATTATGCTGCCATTGTCATAGGGAATCCATTGGTGCGCAGAAGAGAACCTTTTGTGCACTTTTTTTCCGTCCTGATATCCGTTGTGCTAGAATACAGGTATATAAGAATTGGAAGCGGGGCACTGTACGGACAGATATGGGGTAAGGCCCGCTGGGGGTGGATACGGCAAAGCCGAGGATATGTGTTTAGACGTAAGTATGGGAGGTGGTTTGGATGGAGAAAATCAGGCAGAGGAACGATAGCATAATGCAAAACGCATGGTTTCTGGCAAAGGAAAGCTGGAGATGGGACAAAAGGATTCTCCTGTTTCTGGGGTTTACTTCATTGACGGGGATTGCCCTGCCGCTGTTTGGAATCTATCTGCCCAAGGTGGCGGTGGATTTGTTGCTGCAGGGGGCGGAAACAATGCAGGTGCTGCAGGTTTTGGGCGGTATGGTGGGCTGTCTGCTGATCCTGCAGGGCATTCATGGATATCTTTCCAAGAGGGCGTATTATCATCACAATGAGTGCAGAAATACCTTTTTTATTCAGAGGCTGTTTCTGGTATCCCTGCAGTGCAAGTATTCCTACGCCGAGGACGGGGAGTTCTACAAGCTGTACAGGCGTGCCATAAACTCGGTGCGCAGCGGCGATAACAGCGGCACTTCCGTATTCTTTGACCAGATTCCCAAGGTGGTGACGGGAGCCGCCTGTTTTTTTCTGTACTCGGGTATATTGGCCAGACTGCATATTCTGGTGATTGTGCTGCTGCTTCTGACTTCGCTGGTAACTTATTTTTTCCGGCACAGGGAAAATGTCTGTTACCAGCGCACCAGGGATGCCTATGCCCTGACGGAGAAGCGGCTGTATTATACCATCGGGAAGTGCGGGGACAGTCAGACGGGAAAGGATGTCCGGGTCTATAATATGAAAAACTGGCTGACAGGACAGATCCAGAAATTTCAGGGAGAGGAGAGAGCCATCCTGAAAACCCGCCGCAGGAAGGAGTACGAGACGTATCTGGTGGGCTGCGGTCTGAATTTCCTCAGGGACGGATTCGCTTATGCTTATCTGATTATACAGACTGTGCAGGGGAAGATCGGCATGGGCGACTTTATGCTGTTTTTCGGCGCAATCACAGGTTTTTCCGCATGGATCACCGGCCTGGTGGACCAGATGAGCATGCTTAAGACAGCCAATGTAAAAATGAATGATCTGCGTTCTTTTCTGGATATTCCTCCTGAGGACGCAGACAGTGGAGAGTGCGAACTGACGGGAGTGTCAGATGGAGTGGAGATTGTCTTTGATCATGTGAGTTTTGCCTATCCGGGAAGTGACAAAGAGGTGATTTCGGATCTGAGTTTCCATATTCGAAAAGGGGAGCATGTGGCCCTGGTGGGACTGAACGGAGCGGGTAAGAGTACGCTGCTGAAGCTGATCATGGGGATGTATGAACCTTCCGGAGGAAAAATACTGCTCAACGGCACAGACATTACAAAACTCAAAAAAAGGGATATCTACCGCCTTTATTCTGCCGTGTTTCAAGATACCATGATTCTGCCCGCCATGATAGATGAAAATATCGCGCTGAGGCCCAAACGGGATCTGGACAGAAAACGGGTGGAAGAGATGCTGAGGCTGGCGGGCCTGGAGGAGGACTTTGCCCAGCGTCATATCACTTTGGACAACTATATGACGGACCGGCTGGTGGAGGACGGGATCTATCTGTCCGGAGGGCAGGAACAGAAGTTTTTGCTGGCTAGGGCGCTGTATAAGGACGCGCCGGTGCTGCTTCTGGACGAACCTACGGCAGCCCTGGATCCGCTGGCTGAGCAGGAAGTCTATGAATCCTACCAGAGGCTTTGCCAGGGCAGAACGGCGCTGTTTATCTCTCATCGCCTGGCCAGCACCCAGTTTTCGGACTGGATCATGTTTCTCCAGGACGGGCGGATCATAGAGCAGGGAAGTCATGAGGAACTGCTGAAGGCAGACGGGGAGTATGCCAGACTGTATGAACTACAGAGCCACTATTACAATCAGGCGCAGGAGCCCCAGGTGAGAGAGGAGGCCGGCTATGCAGGTGAATAGTAAGGATATAACGGAAAAGCTGACTTTCCGGGAAAAGAGGATGGTGATATCGAGGCTGCTTAGGGAAATCCATCTGCTGGCCCCCACCTTTATCGTGATTACTGTCATGAAACAGCTCTGCAGCGTGGCCGTGGGCTACATTGGAATCTATATTTCCACAATGGTGTTGAACGGGCTGCAGGAGGGGAGGGTGGCCGAAAACCTGATTCCCAGGGTTCTGTTGTGGATGCTGGCCACTCTGGCGCTGTACCTTCTCACGGGAAAACTTTCCAATGAGAGCGAAGTGATCAAGAGCCATTCCTGGGAACTTCTGGACGCCAGGATGGCCGTTAAAAATATGGAGATGAATTATCCGGATCTGGACAGTCCCTATGTCAATAAGTTGTATAGCCGAATGGAGGAGGATAACCGGTGGGGAAGCGGTATCTACGGAGGCTTTGACAATCTTGAAAAGCTGTGTTACCAGGCGTTTAACGCAGTCTTTGCAGTGGCCATGCTGATCCCGGTTCTACAGCAGCTGCTTGCCCGGAGAAATCCGCTGACTTATGTCTTTTTCGCGGTGCTTGTGCTGGCAATTCTCTGTAATGGTCTGGGAGAGCGCTGTTTCGGGAAAAAAATCACGGAATATATGGCGCTGTGGACCAATGATAAGCCCGAGGACACCAATCTGATGTGGTATTATGCGGTGTATGACGGAATCTCCATGGAGAACCGCAAGGATGTGAAGCTGTATGAGGTGGAGGATCTGCTGAAGGAGTACACCTTTGTCCATGGCCGGGAATTTCTGAAGCACAAAGACAATCTTGTGGCGGGCGCCAGCGGCCGCCGGGAATTTATCGTAAATGTCCTCAATGCGGGCGTCAGAGGCGTCTGCTATCTGTTTCTCACCCTGATCGCAGCGGGAGGGGGCATGGCAGCGGGTATGCTGATCCGGTATGTGGCCTGCTTTGAGAGACTGACCAATTCCGTCCAGAATATGCTTCATGATGCGCAGGCTTTTGTCCTGGTGGCTCGGAGGCAGAGCACCATGTTTGAATTTCTGGATATCCAGGGAAGTTTTTACGAGGGAAAACTGCCAGTGGAGAAGAGGAGCGACAATGAGTATGAGGTGGAGTTTCGGGATGTATCTTTCCAATATCCGGGACGTGAAGAATATGCGCTGCGTCATTTTAATCTGAAACTGCGGATCGGTGAGCGCATGGCGGTGGTGGGCAAGAACGGATCGGGCAAAACCACTATGATCAAATTGCTCTGCAGGCTGTATGAGCCCACGGAGGGGGCAATCTACTTAAATGGGGTAGATATCCGTAAGTTTGACTACTGTGAGTATATGCGGCTCTTTTCTGTGGTGTTTCAGGACTTTTCCCTGTTTGACTACTCCATAGCGGAGAACGTGGCGACAGGAGAGCAGTATGACGCCGAAAAGGTGCGGGACTGCCTTATACAGGCGGGATTTGGAGATCGGCTGAAGAGTTTGGCAGGCGGTATAGAAACCCTGATTGGCAAAGGCTTTGACGAGGAAGGCATTCTTTTCTCCGGGGGCGAGCGGCAGAAAATAGCCATTGCCAGGGCCCTGTATAAGGATTCCCCGTTTATTCTGCTGGATGAGCCCACCGCCGCTCTGGACCCGGTTGCGGAATATGAGGTGTACTCCGCCTTCGACGAGATGGTGCAGGGCAAAACAGCCATCTATATCAGCCACAGGCTTTCTTCCTGTCGGTTCTGTGACGATATCCTGGTATTTGACCGGGGAGAGGCGGTACAGCGGGGAAGTCACGAGGCGCTGATGGCGGACCGGGAAGGGCTGTATTACGCTCTGTATACAGCCCAGGCACAGTATTATGAAAGCGACGCGGAAAAGGCGGGGGGATAAGGTCGAACGATCCCCTTTCAAACCACTTTCGTTCCCCCACTAATATGTGGACAATTAGCAGTTTCAAAGCCTTGCCCCGCAATGGTTTCCACTCCTGGTTATGTAGGGGCTGGTATAGTATCATTCCCCAGGCCCGATCTCTCGAAATACTGTCAACATCTGAATTTATGGGAGGTATCTTGTAGACTGGAAATTGAAAAAGCTATATGGAATGAGTGGAACCAGAACAACAAAAACAATATGCAATATTCACAAAAGAGCACAATGACTCATTAGAAAATGCATAAAAATGCGTATTTTATAGAAACTTATCTACTTCTCAAGGAGCAATTATGAACAGAGAAAACAAAAGAAAGCAATATGAAAAAGGATATTATAAATCTCACGCCTGCAATGATAGCTTTACCTGTAAAGTATGTGGGCGGTTAATTGTTGCGGCGGGGGCTGGTAGTGATCATCGTAATCACTGTCCAAATTGCCTATGTAGCCTGCATGTGGATAATGAGCCGGGAGATCGAGCGGCTGACTGTGGTGGAATTATGGAGCCAGTAGGCGTATGGGTGCGAAAAAATGGAGAATGGGCTATCATTCACCGTTGTCGTCGTTGCGGGGCTTTTAGTTCAAATCGTATTGCGGCAGATGATAACCCTATGAAACTAATGTCTATTGCCATGAGGCCTCTGGCTAAACCCCATTTCCTTTGGAGCGTATTGAAGAAATGACTGCACTTATGGCTGGTGATGGGTGTCTGGGGCGTAAGCATTCATAATTGTTGAGAATATGGCAGTTTAAAGAAACTGCATAAACAGGGGTTATGTGTAACTATACATAACTTCCATGACTGAGATAAAAACTGCCGCACGACGGCAAAAGAAAAAAGCCGCCGTTTCCTTTCGTCTCTCCCAAGCTAACGATGACCTATACCGTGTAAATTGCAAATATGAGTTAAGGAGTGAGAACCACAAGGATTATCAAGACAAGGGCTACTCCGGAAAAAATACGGACAGGCCAAAATTCCAGGAGCTTTTAGCCGACATCAGGCGGGGGTTAATCCGTCGCGTGGTGGTCTACAAGCTGGACAGGATTAGCTACGGGCCATGCTGAATATCTGCATTGTGTTTGCCCAACTTGAGCGGGGCCGCTCCGTTTGGTTTCAAGCTGGGGCCTGCCACGCTCCAGGATATCCGCACAAAAATGATGGCGCCTGACCCGGCCACGGCGAATATCGCCAAGCTGACCGCCCTCAATGTGGAGCTGGCCCAGGTGGAGGATGAAATTGAAAGGCTGCTGAATGCCCTGACCGGGGCTAATGCGGTTCTGCTGTCCTACGCTAACGGGAAAATAGAGGAGCTGGACGCTGACCAACAGCGGTTTATCAAGGAAATTGCGGCGATGAACGCTGGAACAATTTCCCCGCAGAAAATCGAGTTTTTGTCTGCCCACCTGGACAACTGGGAGAACATCGACTTTGACGACAGGCGGCAAGTGACGGATATTATTCTCTCTCAAATCCAAGCCACCAGCGACCGTGTTTCTTTTGAGTGGAAAATCTGAAATTTTTACACTTTGCCCTTTATACTATGGCCTGTGTGCCCTTGTTAAGCGTTGCTAACAATTAGAGTTGTAGAGGAATTGGATAGCGGCAAATCGTATTGATAAAATCGGGAATGGAGTATGCTGACCATATATGGGATTTTTATCAGGAAATGGTTCCTTCTGCCTAGGACGTGTCTGAAAAATCATTCCTGCCTCCCACAAATTGTGGCGCACATCTGGCAGAAAGCATTTTTCAGACATGCCCTGATCAATAAAAAAGAGTTTTCTATCCGTAACAGGATAAGCCAACTCTTTTTTATTGCATTCTTATTTTTTCAATCCGCAGTTTTCACTGGCAAATTCATTTTAGCATGTGAATTC
Organism: Lachnospiraceae bacterium; assembly: GCA_022797535.1. GTDB lineage: Bacteria > Bacillota > Clostridia > Lachnospirales > Lachnospiraceae > Acetatifactor. Next base: position 26,290 of record JAAWKU010000005.1, read on the forward strand.
ATAAAAGTAAATTATTTTAAATGTGCACTTTCAATAATGAGTTCAATAATAATGCAATAAATATTTTTATTTTTGTCTTGTAAAACATATTCATATGTGCTAGTATAAAAATATAGTTATGAGAATTCTTATAATACGGTTCTGGTGTACTGACCTGATTATATCTGGCAAAACTCCGCAGAATAAATTTTCATCGGCAAGGCGGTTTGCCTGAATATAATTAGGTCAGTACACTGGATTAAACAGATGCAATACGGCATGGAGGATACAAAAGTGAACGCAAAGACTGCGCACATAACCAAGACAGGAGACAAAATATTTGAACAGGACTTAAAAGAGCATTTACTTCATACAGCCATACTGTGCAGAGGATATATGGAGAAAGCGGGCTGCCCAGGCATGGGGTATCTGGCGGGCATCCTCCACGACGCAGGCAAGGCCGGGCCGGCCTTTCAGGGCAGGATGGAGGCCATACGGGAAGGCAGGCCGGATCCGGGGCAGAAAGGGGGACATGCCTCTGCCGGTGCGGTGCTGCTTGGCAGATTGAGCCAAAAGCTGGATCATTGCTCCAAGAGGACTGACAACTGCTCCAAGAGCTTCACTTTGCAGGCCATATGTGAGGCCATTTTTTCCCATCATGCGGCACTGCCGGACAATATATCACCTCAGCTGGAGGATGGATATAAGGCCAGGCTTCAATGTGAAGAAGATGAATTGGCGGAGATAGAGGCATATTTTTTGGGGGAAATCATCTCCAGAGAGTGCTTTGAGAAACTTCTGGAGCAGGCATGCGGGGAGGCAGAAGCATTTGTAAAAAGGATGAGACGCTGCGCAAGAGCCCGGAAAGAGATGGATTTTTTCCTGGGCATGGCGGAGAAGATGCTGTTGTCAGCTCTGATTGACGCCGACTGGCTGGACAGCGCCACCTGCGGCGGGCAGGGGCAGACGGATTTTGAGGATCTGGTGAAAGAAGAATTTAGCCCCAGGTATGGAGAAAACTCTGTAAATATGTCCAGGGAACAGTTGTTTACGCATTTTCTGGGCAATCTGGAGAATGGTTTGAGGGAAATGAACCGGTCCGCCAAACCCATCAATACATGGAGAAATTATATATCTGACCAATGTAAGGAGGCGGGAGCCAGAAAGGGAGGGATCTATACCCTGTCCTGTCCCACCGGGGCCGGCAAAACCCTGGCGGTGACCCGATTCGCCCTGACTCATTGCGTCCAGCAGGGTAAAGAAAGGATATTCTATATTATTCCCTACCTGTCGGTCATTGACCAGACGGCCAAAAGCATAAAGAAGGCGCTGGGAGCCAAGAATCCGGGAGACACCGACGAACTGGTGGAAAGCGGTATACTGGAACTTCATTCCCAGGCAGAGTACAAAAAAGGAGGAAAAACGCCGGGTAACTCATTGGCCGGGGAGGAGGAACCTGCCACCGAAGGGGACTTCTGGGCACAGAGGATGGCGGAGCCCATAGTGCTGACCACCATGGTGCGTTTTCTGAATACTTTTTTTGCCCGGGGTACCAGAAATCTACGCCCGGCCCATCAGTTCCAAAACGCAGTGCTTATCTTTGATGAGGTGCAGACCCTCCCGGTAAAGCAGATCGCCCTGTTTAACAGTCTGATCAATTATCTGACACAGCTTTGCGGGTGCACATGCGTCCTGTGTACCGCCACCCAGCCTCTGCTGGGGGAGACTGTAAAACCGGTATATCCCGCCAAAATGGCTGAACCCGCGGCGCTGGCGGAACTCCCCCCGGAAGCGGGAGAAGTTTTCAGGCGGGCGCGGATAGAACCCCGGCTGAAAACGGCGGGTTATACGCAAAAGGAACTGGCGGATTTTGTCTGGGAAACGGCGGAAGAGAGCGGAAACGCTCTGGTGATCCTGAATACCAGGGACTGTGCGCTGGCTCTTTACAGTGAAGTGGTAAAGCGGGCGGGAGAGGCATATAAGGTGTATTATCTGTCCACAAAGCTATACGCGGCGCACAGGAAAAGCATCATTGAAGAAATCCGCAGGGCGCTGAAGGCTGGAGAGAAAATCATGGTGATCAGCACATCCCTGATTGAGGCTGGCATTGATTTTGATTTTTCCTGCGTGATCCGATCTCTGGCGGGAATGGACTCCATCGTGCAGGCGGCGGGGAGATGCAACAGAGAAGGACTGCGGGGCGTAGAGCCCACTTATATTGTCAATCCCTGCCGGGAACTGGAATCACTGGTTCGACTGAGGGATATCCGCGTGGGGGCCGCCTCTTCTGAGCGGCTGTTGGCGGAGCTTGCCAGGGACCGGACGCGGTTTGGAGGCGAGCTGCTGTCGGAGGAAGCGATACATATTTACTTTTCCTATTATTTCTGGGAAAGAGCGGAAGAGATGGTTTACCCCATCTCCAGAGAAAGCGGCGGTTCTCTGTATAATTTACTATCAGATAATATGGGTCTGGTGAAGTCGGGCCATCTACACAATGCCTATGAAGTGAAATTGCTGAATCAGGCATTTAAAACGGCGGCAGAACATTTCAGCGTTATAGAGGAGAAAGGGAATTCCGTTTTTGTACCCAGGGGCCGGGGAAAGGAGATCTGGGCGGAGATCCAGAGAAATGCGAAACCTGGAAAAACAGAGTACAAGTATATAAAGAGCCTTTTAAAGGAAGCACAGCAATATGTGGTAAATCTGCACAATTATGAAATAGAAAAGCTGGGAAAGGGGGCCATACAATGGGAGGATAAAATGGGGATGTATGTCCTGAATGAGATGTACTATGACGAAAAGGCCGGAATTACCGGGGAAATCAGCAGTAATATGCCGATACAAATGTTTTGAGAAACGGTTACAGCCTGTTTCCGAATAACGTAATCATCCGGAAAATAATCTGCCGCATCGTACTTTGGGCAGTTCTCCATCGGATAAGGCTTTTGCGGAAAAGGGAACAGGATGGAATCAATACAGTAAGTTGTATTGGACAGAAAGGAGGAGCATGGAAAAAGAGAACAGTATTACATTTGCGCTGACAGGGCGTCGGGCGCTTTTTACGGATCCTGTCAGCAAGATGGGCGGAGAAAAATTCACCTACCAGGTTCCCACCTACCAGGCGCTGAAAGGGGTGCTGGAAAGCATCTACTGGAAACCTACGCTGGTTTGGATCGTGGACAGGCTGCGGGTTATGAATCCCATTCGCTCGGAATCCCAGGCTGTGAGGCCCATCGACTATGGCGGAGGCAATACCCTGTCGATCTACACCTATCTGGCGGATGTGGAATACCGGGTGCAGGCACATTTTGTATGGAATGAGAACCGGCCCGACCTGGCCGGGGACAGGGATGAAAACAAACATTATTTTATTGCCAGGAGGGCGCTGGAAAAGGGAGGCCGGAGAGACATTTTCCTGGGAACCAGGGAGTGCCAGGGCTATGTGGAACCCTGCGATTTTGACGGCGGCCAGGGAGCCTATGACATGTATGACGAGTTTCCGCTGGGGCTGATGTTTCATGGGTTTACCTACCCTGACGAGGCGGTGCGGCAGGAGGAGAAGAATAAGCTGACGGCCAGGTTCTTTCACCCGGTGATGAAGAGAGGGGTTATTACGTTTCCTGCGCCGGAGGAGTGTGGCATTCGCCGGATTCTGACAGACCGAAAACCCAGGGAGTTCAGCCTGGAAAAAGGGAATGTGACATTTGCGGGGGGAGGTGCGCTGGATGAGTTGGCTGAATGATTTGTACCTGACCTACGAGGTCTGCAAGAGCGATCCCCAGCTTTTGCCCATCGCGCATCTGACCCAGAATGCGCAGCTGGAGGTGGTTCTGGATGAAGAGGGGAATTTTTCCCGGGCCAGCCGGGTGGACAAGGAGGATGCGGTCACGGTGGTCCCTGTCACGGAGGATTCTGGCAGCAGGAGCGGCAAAGCCATTTTCCCTCATCCCCTGTGTGACAAGCTGGAATATATCGCCGGGGATTATGCGGATTTCGTGCCGGGCAGCATGGGGGATAAATTCGAAGCCTATATTGCACAGTTGGGTAAATGGGCCCAGTCCGATTACAGTCTCCCCCAGATTAGGAGCGTATACAGGTATCTGCAGGAACGCAGACTCATGGAGGATTTGCGGGAGGCCGGTTTTTTCACCTTCGAGGATGGCAGGATCCAGGCGGAAAAGCAGCAGGGGGTAGCGCTGGAGAACTGGTTTGTGCGCTTTGCGGTAGAGATTCCAGGACAGCCTGAGCGCAGACTGTACCGTGACCGACAGGTATTTGACAGCTACATAGAGTATTATCTGTCCATCCAGAACAGCAGGGAGTTGTGCTATGTCTCCGGCGAGACCGTGCCCTGCTCTGAGAAGCATCCGGCCAAAATACGGAATACGGCCGACAAGGCCAAGTTGATTTCCGCTAATGACGCGTCGGGTGTGCTGACCTTCAAGGGGCGGTTCCGTGACAGCAGCCAGGTGGCTTCCGTGAGTTATGAGATATCCCAGAAGGCTCACAGCGCCCTTCGCTGGCTGATTGCCAGACAGTCAAGCCTGAAAATCGGGGAACAGGTTTTTGTGACATGGTCCATGGAAAATCTTGACATGCCCTCCCCTTTCCTTGAGTTGGATTGGGGGGAGGAAACAGAGGGCATTGCAGATGGCCCGTATCCAGACTGGGAGGAGGAGCAGGAGGTCTTTATAGATGACGCCTATTCGGACTGGGTGCATAGGGCCATCTGGGGGTCGGGCCCGGCTCCGGAGGACAGGGATACCGTCATGGTAATGGGGGTGGAAGCAGCCACCACAGGCCGACTGTCCATTCCCTTTTATCAGAAATATGGGGCAAAGCAATTTATCCAAAATGTGGCCAGGTGGAAAACGGAGACCTGCTGGCTGAGCTGGTCGAACAAGACGCAGGCATATGGGCCCTGGTCTCCCTCTTTGATCGAGATCGTAAAGCTGGTGGCAGGGGAGAAAAACGCCAAGCTGAATAAAAGTGTGCGGGAACGGCTGATCCCCTGCATCGTGGAGGGCAGGAAACTTCCCTATGATATAGTGTTGTCCGCCCTGGGGCAGGCCGTAAATCCTTCACATTTTAAGGAGTATTGGGAGTGGAACAGGGTCGTGACAATTACATGTGCCCTGCTGAGAAAGTGGCAGATAGAAAGAGGAGACGGAAGGGAGGAACACAGTATGAGTTTGAATGTGGAGAGCAAGGACAGGAGTTACATTTTCGGTCAGCTGCTGGCCACGGCGGAGATGTTGGAGAGAAGCGCTCTGGTCATGGGGAGCAGCAGCAATAAGGAGGGAATGCGGAACACGGCGGCGGAAAAATATTTTGTCCGGTTCCAGAGATATCCGGTGGAGACCTGGGCCACCATCAGGAATCAGCTGCAGCCGTATGTGATGAAGCTGGGGAATGCAGGAAAGTTTTTTTATATTCATAAGCTGGCCGAATTGACTGACAGACTTGATATGAGCCAGAGGGACAGGCTGGAACCTACCTTTTTGCAGGGTTATAGCAGCCAGATTATAGAGTATCGCAATTCCTCCAGGAAGCAGGAGAGTGGGAAGGAAAAGGATTAGCATGTAAGGCTCCTGGAGCCTTGCCGAAAAGGAAACCCGGGTGATGATAAGCCCCAACGCGTGATAATGAAAGGATGGTAAAAATATGAGCGAATTTACAAACAAAATTGATTTTGCAGTGGTATTCAGTGTGAAAAATGCAAATCCCAACGGTGACCCCCTGAACGGGAACAGACCCAGGGAGACCTATGACGGATTCGGGGAGGTGTCGGATGTATGCCTGAAGAGGAAGATCCGAAACCGAATGATGGATCTGGGATATCCGGTGTTCGTGCAGTCCGATGATCGGAACGTGGACGGCATCAGAAGCCTGAGCGACAGGGCGGGGGCAGCGCCGGAACTGAAGGAGGCGGGAAAGGACAAGGAGAAGTATGCAGCGGCCGCCTGCCAAAAATGGATGGATGTGCGGACTTTTGGCCAGGTATTTGCTTTTAAGAGCAAGGACAAGGGAGCCGAGGGGGATGGCGTGTCGGTGGGGGTGAGGGGCCCTGTGTCCATCCAGACGGCAGTAAGTGTAGCCCCCATTGATATTTCCTCCATGCAGATCACCAAGAGCGTCAACAGTGAGACCAGTGAGAAGAAATCCCCGGATACCATGGGGATGAAGCACAGGGTTGACTTTGGCATGTATGTCACTTATGGCAGCATCAATCATCAGTTGGCGGAAAAGACAGGATTTTCGGACGAGGATGCGGAGGTAATCCGGGAGATTCTGGTGACATTGTTTGAAAATGACGCTTCTTCCGCCAGACCTGATGGCAGCATGGAAGTATGCAAGGTGATCTGGTGGAAGCACAACTGCTTCCTGGGGCAGTATTCCTCTGCCAAGGTGCATAGGTGCCTGCAAGTGCGCAGAAAGCCGGGAGTAGAAATCGCCAAGAGTCGGGAGGATTTTGAGATAACGGTGGCGGAACTGCCTGATCTGAAGGTTGAGATCTATGACGGAATTTGAATATAAAGAAGAGGACTTTCTACAGCTTGCGGGCTTGCAGCATTTTACCTTTTGCAGAAGGCAATGGGCATTGATCCACATTGAGCAGCAGTGGGAGGAGAATGTTCTCACCGTAAAGGGCAATCTTTTTCATGAGAAGGTGCATGACGGGTATTCCAGGGAGAGGAGAAAGAATGTGATAATCTCCAGAGGAATGCCCGTGCATTCCAGATCACTGGGAATCAGCGGGGAGTGCGATGTGGTGGAATTTGTCCGGGCAGAAGAAGGAATCTCTCTGCCCGGACAGGAGGGAAAGTACATCCTATATCCGGTTGAGTACAAACGGGGCAGGGCAAAAATCACGGATGAGGACAGAATGCAGTTGACAGCCCAGGTAATATGCCTGGAGGAAATGTTTTTGACAGAGATTTCCCGGGGCTATCTGTTTTACGGGGAAACCCGCAGACGGGAATGTGTGGAAATCACTGGGGAATTGCGTGCGGAATGCAGAAGGCTGCTTCAGGAGATGCACCAGTTTTATGCAAGGGGATACACTCCAAAAGTGAAAAAGGCTAAAAAATGCGAGGCATGTTCTCTGCGGGAACTCTGCCTGCCCAAGCTGGAGAACAGAAGGAATGTGGCGCAATATATCTCCCAATATATGGAGTCTGATTGAGTGCGAAATCGCGGGAAAGAATGCGGATTTCGGATTGAATGCGAAGCCGCATAAAGAAAGCTGATTCAGGTTGAAGTCGTAGCTGAGTGAAGAAAGCGGATTCAGGTTGAAATTGTAGCTGCGATAAGAAAGCTGATTCAGGTTGAAATCGTAGCTGCGATAAGAAAGCGGATCCAGGCTGAAATCGTAGCTGCGAGAAGAAAGCGGATTCAGGTTGAAATCGTAGCTGCGATAAGAAAGCGGATCCAAGCTGAAATCGTAGCTACGTAGAAGAATACTGATTCAGGGTTGAACCCGAAACTGTAGGAAAAGATATTGATTCAGATAAGTCTGCTGAAGTTAATAACTTGAAGATTGGTACACGGGCACATCCATAATCAAACTTACAGTACCGCCTATATCGCTATCTGTCTTGTTGGTGTCAGAAGGCGATGCCACCCCATCGCCTTCTTCCTCCACCTTGAAGAGTGACAATATATCCGGCACTATTAGTTCAAAGATGAACATGCGAGCACATTAGTGGGCTTGGCGACGTTTTAAAGACAGCAACATGGCCGGCTCCCAACATGCATTCAGAGGAAGGGATATAAACAAGATTGTGAGGATACATACATGAGGAAACTGCTGAATACGCTGTATATTACATCCAGTGAATATTATCTGTCACTGGACGGGGAAAACGTGATTATTTCCCAGGGTAAGAAAGAGATGGGGAGGTTGCCGCTTCACAATCTGGAGGCTATTGTGACATGTGGATACGCAGGGGCAAGTCCGGCTTTAATGGAGAAGTGTGCGGCCGGCAATATCTCCATGACATTTCTGTCTCCCACAGGCAGATTCCGGGCTAAAGTAACGGGAAAGGCATATGGCAATATCCTGTTGCGAAGGACACAGTATCGAATGGCAGATGATAAGAAACAAACGTTGGAGATTGCCCGGAATTTCATGATCGGAAAAATATATAACCAGCGAAGCGTTATAAACCGAGCTATGCGGGACTATGGAGAACGGTTGGATACGGAAAAGCTGAGCCTGGTCTCTACTCAGCTCAAAGGGACCCTTCAAAGCGTGAGAGAGGCGGATACCATGGAAACGCTGCGGGGAAACGAGGGAGAGGCGGCTTCCCGCTATTTTTCCCAGTTTAATCAGTTGATCTTACAGCAGAGAGAGGAGTTCTCTTTTGATACGAGAAACAGGAGACCGCCATTGGATAAGGTGAATGCTTTACTCTCCTTCACATATGCCCTTTTGACCAGTATGTGCGTAGCAGCCCTGGAGACGGTGGGCCTGGATCCCTATGCGGGCTTTATGCATACGGACAGGCCGGGACGCTGTTCACTGGCGTTGGATTTGATGGAGGAACTCAGAGCCCCTTACGCCGATCGGTTTACCCTTTCCTGCATTAACAGGAAAATGGTGGATTCAACAGATTTTGAAGAGAAGGAGAATGGGGCTGTTTTTCTAAACGAGTCCGGGAGGAAAAAATATCTGTCCGCATGGCAGAACAAAAAGGCAGAAAAGTTGACGCATCCCTATTTGCAGGAGAGCATAGAATGGGGGCTTGTTCCTTATGTGCAGGCATTGTTGTTGGCTCGCTTTATAAGGGGAGATCTGGATGGATATCCTCCCTTTTTATGGAAATAAGTTCTATGATACCTGTAATATACAATATGCGGTGGAGGGGATTATATGTTGATTGTTGTTACTTATGATGTGTCTACCGAAACGGCTGCGGGAAGGGCCAGATTGCGAAAAGTTGCCAAACAATGCCAGAACTACGGACAGCGTGTCCAAAACTCGGTATTCGAATGTATTATTGATGAGGCCCAGTTTGTCACTTTCAGAAGTAGTTTGCTGAAATTGATTAAAGAAGAGGAGGATAGCCTGCGCTTTTACCGCCTGGGAAACTCATACCACAATCGCATAGAGCACTATGGAAGCAAAAATGTGCCGGATCTGGAGGCCCCTATTATTTTTTAAACAGTGCGAATGCCAAGTACACATGCATTTGCAGAGAGTTTCGCACCTGATACTGTATCTATTTAGAGTCTATATTTTATGACAAGAGTAAAACAAGTGTGAAATATTGTTAACAATATATAACTTGTTAGCAATAGAAGTGATATTTTTGTTTACTTTTGGAGTCACTCCCCGTGCGGGAGTGTGGATTGAAATTGGCCTGGCCAGTACAGGCGCAAACCAAATATACAGTCACTCCCCGTGCGGGAGTGTGGATTGAAATTGTCCCCGGAAGCCTATGAGGAAATGCGGGACTGTCACTCCCCGTGCGGGAGTGTGGATTGAAATCTTATCTATCTGCTGAACCGCATTGAGAGCAAAGGTCACTCCCCGTGCGGGAGTGTGGATTGAAATTCATAAACCGTGGGATTTACGCCTGCGGAATCCATGTCACTCCCCGTGCGGGAGTGTGGATTGAAATGCTGACGCAGTAAGCGCATCTGACACCTCGGTGCGTCACTCCCCGTGCGGGAGTGTGGATTGAAATTTCTGGCGGCAACGAACGTGTACCACATATACCAGTGTCACTCCCCGTGCGGGAGTGTGGATTGAAATTGCGGATGGGGTAACGGATTTGGCGGCGGCTATGGGTCACTCCCCGTGCGGGAGTGTGGATTGAAATTTTTGTATTTTTCAGTTCCGCCCGGATGTTTCCCGTCACTCCCCGTGCGGGAGTGTGGATTGAAATCCTCTGACGAGGATGTTAGAAAAATACTGGTTTAGTCACTCCCCGTGCGGGAGTGTGGATTGAAATTTGCTGTCTTACGTCACCGATGAGCAGGGCAATATGTCACTCCCCGTGCGGGAGTGTGGATTGAAATGTCCTGGCGATGTGATCCAGCGCTTTGGTAATCGTCACTCCCCGTGCGGGAGTGTGGATTGAAATATCAGGAGGCTCCTCTTCCGGCGGAGGAGACGGATGTCACTCCCCGTGCGGGAGTGTGGATTGAAATTGATGTATCAACCAATGAAAAATATGAAATAGAAGTCACTCCCCGTGCGGGAGTGTGGATTGAAATTCTTGTGGTCCTGCGGCCGGTATTTTGCCATGCGGTCACTCCCCGTGCGGGAGTGTGGATTGAAATGATTTTTTCAGATAATCCATCAAAGAATCCGGCCAGTCACTCCCCGTGCGGGAGTGTGGATTGAAATCCAAAATTTTTAAAAGGTGTGTGGGTCAGCGAGTCACTCCCCGTGCGGGAGTGTGGATTGAAATATATACCATAACACCTTTTGACATTTTACCAGCGTCACTCCCCGTGCGGGAGTGTGGATTGAAATCTTATCTATCTGCTTAACCGCATTGAGAACAAAGGTCACTCCCCGTGCGGGAGTGTGGATTGAAATAAATCCAGTCGCCTTGATAGAAAAATCGCGATGCGCAGTCACTCCCCGTGCGGGAGTGTGGATTGAAATAACCGCCTGTCGTGGGAAGCCTGCCGCCGGATTGTCACTCCCCGTGCGGGAGTGTGGATTGAAATGTCCGATAATTCAGAGCAGGAGAGCAATCTTCCAGTCACTCCCCGTGCGGGAGTGTGGATTGAAATTCCGATACCTCTGTGCATGCTGCCATGCTCATTGAGTCACTCCCCGTGCGGGAGTGTGGATTGAAATTGTATTCCGATCCGCACCGTAGAGGACTGGGCTGCGTCACTCCCCGTGCGGGAGTGTGGATTGAAATATTGATGATTACCAGTTTAACCGGCTATGGACAGTCACTCCCCGTGCGGGAGTGTGGATTGAAATCGTCTGAAGTAATAGTAAAATGTAAAGTATCGGAGTCACTCCCCGTGCGGGAGTGTGGATTGAAATAACACACAATCCTAGGCAGATTGAGGAATGAGTGCGTCACTCCCCGTGCGGGAGTGTGGATTGAAATCATTGAGGAACATCCTTTTGCTCTTAAGGTCAACAGTCACTCCCCGTGCGGGAGTGTGGATTGAAATAATCTGCGCCGCAATCTCTATTAGCTTGCAGACGGTCACTCCCCGTGCGGGAGTGTGGATTGAAATCTCCTTTGTGGCTTTGTCATCGAGCATATTTTCCGTCACTCCCCGTGCGGGAGTGTGGATTGAAATATATGGGTGGAACGGGGAGGGCGGTGTCCGCTGGGGTCACTCCCCGTGCGGGAGTGTGGATTGAAATTGTTAAAGATGCATTTGAACTAATGAAACACATGGTCACTCCCCGTGCGGAAGTACAGATTGTGCCCCAAAGTGCTGCCCTTGAAAACAACAATGGCAAATAGCGTTATCCTCCTAAATAGAAACGGGAACCGTAAAAATTCTCCCCCCCTACCGAAAGCTCTCACCATATTTCTCATTCATTCATAAAACTATCCAATTTAAAGAATAGCCATCACTATAGCTTTGCCATTCAAGAAAACAAGCAGAGTTTTCCCTCTTGACCTTATCCCAGGGACATGGTTTATACTTTGCATGAAATGATTCCCTTAAAGGATCCCGGCACAGGTTGTCAAAGCAAAAGGAGCGTTAATTTGGGCGTAATAAAAAAATTGATCCGGCAGCATAAAATTCTGTTTTTTACAGCAGTTTTCCTAACAGTTCTATCGGTTTTACTCAATTTGTGCTGGAATAAATTCCTGATGGAACTGCTGAACAGGCTGGGAAATTCTGTCTCTTGTTCCTCTCAAGCAGGAATGGGGTTATGGTTTCTGGCAAGAGGGGGATCGCACTGCTGTATTCATTTAGTGAATTTGTATCCTTCTGCCTGGCCTCCTGCGTCTGTGAGAACTTTGCGCATGACCTGCGCATGGGATATGTGAAATATTATCTGCAAAACGATATCCGAAATTTGGCCGTACTGAAGGCAGGAGAGGAGCAGTCTGCCATGCAAAATGAATTGAAGGATATTTCAGACTATTTCCATGAGAATCTCTTTTCTTTCATGAAACAGTTTGTTACCTATGGAATCACGGCCTTCTTTCTGTTCCGCCAGAATCCCAGACTGGCTCTGGTTTCTGTCCTTCCCGCCTTTCCGCTTATGGCTTATTGCTTTTACACGGGCAGGATTATTAAAAACTGCACGGAACAATGTCAAAGGAGTAAAAAACAGATAAACGGTTTGGCAGATGTCCTTTTGGAGTTGTTTCCTGTGATTCAGGTGTATGACGCTTACAGACTAATCCGCCAGGCCATGGGCAGACAGATTCTGAATTGGCAAAACGCCAATATCAGGAGGGAAAAGATTTCAGCCAGTCTCATGTCCCTGTCCGGCCTGCTTTCCTTTCTGCCTTTATTGCTGCTGCTTGGGTTTGGAGGAACGATGGTGGTAAAGGAGGAGATCGGTATGGGTACTTTCTATATCTTTATCAACCTGTCAGGCAATGTCTCGGGATTCCTGCAAAATATGCCCAACATTTATGCTGGTTTCAGACGATTTGAGGCATCCGTTGAAGGTCTTGGAGAAAAGCTGGTATTAGGTAAGCACTAAAAGAGCCAAATAGCGAAAGAGCCAAATAGCAAAAGAGCTAAATAATTAAAGAGTAGTATGGCAAAAGAGTCTGAAAGGGGAAAAATGAGTCAGTACGCAATTCATCTGGACAATATTACCTACTCCTATGAGGGAGGCGCAGTGCTGAGGAACCTGTCCCTCAAAGTAAGGCCCGGAGAACATGTGGGTATCCTGGGGGACAGCGGATGCGGTAAAAGCACTTTGCTTAAGATTGTGGCGGGACTTTACCAACCGGACAGCGGAACGGTTGATGTGGCGGAAGAGAGTTCCCCTGGGAAAATAAGGGAAAAAGTAGCTCTGGTGATGCAGCAGGGCTGTCTTTTTCCTCTGTCTATCCGGGACAATATTTCCTGCGGCCATGATATTCCGGAAGAAAAATTGTGGGCTTCCTGTGAAAGCGCCAGTCTAGCCCGGTGGGTTGCCGGACTCCCGGAGGGGTTGGACACCTATGTGGGAGAGCGGGGAAATTCGGGGAAATCGCGGACTTCTTCGGTGTTTCCAGGAAAGCCATCCGCCTCTATGAAAAGAAAGGCATCATTAAGCCTGTGAAAGTAGCCCCTCAAAACGGATATCGGTACTATAGCGCCGCGCAGGTGCAGCAGCTGAACGCATTGCTGGAACTGAAGACGCTGGGTTTCTCCCTGGAAGAAATCAAGTCCGTTCTGGACGGGGACACCACCGGGGAGGGGCTGCTGAACGCTTTGGCAAAAAAGCGGCAGGCATGGCAGGAAGCTATGGAAACGGCCAGTTATAAGTCGGCATGTTTGGAGAGTATACTGCGCAATTCCCGGGATGCGGACAGGATGACGGAACTGACCGACGACGAGCGGGCATGGCTTCTGGTTAAAATGGTGTGCATCGAGGATGTGAGGGCACAGAAAGCCCTGAGCGAGGCGCTGTGGCTGTAACGGAAAGTATTTTACAGCAGCTTCCGGGTGATGGCCTCGGCTGTGGAAGAGCGGGCCCTGGCATAAAATTCCGGATTGCGTTTACAGAAAAGGTAAAACAGGCATTCGATCAGGAAGAGCTGTCCCATTTTGGCCGCCACGGAGCCGGACTGAAGGGGACTTTCGTTGTAGCCGCAGAGAAGCACCACGTCTGCAAATTCAGTGGCCGGGGACTTGGGAAAATGGGTGATCAATACCACCGAGACATGCTGTTTTTTTGCAATGCGCATGACGTCCTCCATATCCCTGGTGGATCCGGAATAGGAGAAGAAGAGGATGACGTCCTTCTCCGACGCCAGAGCAATCTGAAGGGCCTGCATGTGGGAGTCCTCCACATGTACAAAGCGGGAGGTGGCGGTGGAGAAGCGGGCCCACGCCTCCATGGCCATGACCATGCTGTTGCCCTGGCCGAAGCAGAATACCCGGTCTGCGGCGGAAAGAAGATCCACCGCCCTGGAAAGTTCATTCTCGTCCAGAAGTTCCAGGGTTTCGTTCAGGGAGAGGACATTGGCGGCGTGCAGCTTGCCGAATATGCTGCCAGGGGAATCCTCCGAAGTGATGGTTTCGGAGGATTCCAGCGGTTCGCCCATATCCGTGACATAGGCTGCCTTGGCCAGGGCCAGCTTCAGATCGTTGTAGCCGGACAGCCCCAGGCTGTGGCTGAAGCGGGTGATGGAGGCTTCCGACACGCCGCTGTTTTCCGCCAGGCTGGAGATGGACAGATACTGGGCATCATGGGCGTTGGCAAAAATGTAATCCGCCAGCCTTTTGCCGGAGCGGGTGAGAGAATGATACTGCTCTGTAATCTGTTCCAGAATGTTTCCCGTCATGCCAGTCACCTCCCCTGTTCCAGGACAGCCGCTCCCAGCATACCGGCGCGGTTGCCCAGTTCTGTCTTTTGCACTTTCACATGCCGAAAGGACGGCATGATATTCTGGCCCAGTATCTCTCTGATTCGATCCGGCACATAGGACTGCTCCATCACGCCGCCTCCCAGCAGGATGCAGGAGGGATTCAGCATATGTACCACAGTGGTGAGGCCGTAAACGATTTCCATGATCCACTGGTCCACAAGCTGCCGGATGCCGGGATCTTCCATGCGCTGGAAGATCAGCCGTCCGTTTGACAGGGCGGGATCCAGCTTCATGGCGCCGCTTACCAGAGCGGTGGTGGAGGCGTATTTTTCATAGCATCCTGAATACATGTCTTTTTTTGCATCCCGCTGTTCCGGATGAGTGACCATGGCGCCGAACTCCCCGGCGGAGAAACTGCTTCCGGAGTAAAGTTTTCCGCCGGTGAAGATTGCGCCGCCCACTCCTGTTCCGTAAGTCAGGCAGACGAAATCAGACTGTCCCCTGCCTGCGCCAAATGCCGCTTCGCCGAGGGCTGCCGCATTGACGTCATTTTCCACGGCGGTGGGCATCTGAAATTCCTGTTCCATGATATCCTTCAGCGGTGTACCTGTATAGCCGGGGATATTTTCGTTGGCATAGATGATGCGGCCCCGGACAGGATCAACCTGTCCGGCGGTGCTGATACCGATGCGCTGGAAGGGATGGCGCTGCCGGTAGTCCGCGATGAGTCCCCTGATCCGCTCCACCACATGGGGGCCGCCCTGTTTTGCCTCCGTGGGTATTTCCCTGACGTCTGACAGCGTTCCGTCTGTGTAAAGGCCGGACTTGATCGCCGTGCCGCCTATGTCAAGAACCATTGTAGTCATAACAATCCTCCATATTGGGGTTCCGCGCCTGTGCTCTTATAATCTGACAGAACGGTGAAAAACCGTTTTCAGCTCCAAATCCTGATCCAGGATCACCACATTGGCATATTTGCCGGGGGTGAGGCTTCCGTATTCGTCATAAATGCCTACCGCCCTGGCGGGATTCACGGCGGCGCATTTCACTGCGCTGGCCAGAGGGATTCCCATGGTTTTAACGGCGGTGCGCACACAATCCATGAGATTGGTCACAGAGCCGGCGATGGTGCCGTCCTCCAGGATGGCCAGATTGCCCCGGACCAGGACTGTCTGCCCTCCCAGGTCATACCGACCGTCTTCCAGGCCGGCGGCCCTCATGCTGTCGCTGATCATCACGATTCTGTCATCCCCGAATATTTTAAAGGTAGTACGTACCGCCGCCGGATGAATGTGCACGCCGTCGCAGATGAGTTCTACCATGCAGCGGCTGTCATCGGCGGCGGCTCCGATGGGGCCGGGCGCCCGGTGGCTGAAGGGCATCATTGCGTTGTACATATGGGTCAACTGGGAGGCCCCGCAGGCGAGCGCTTCCCGGGCAGTGTCATAGTCGGCGGCGGTGTGGGCGATGGAGATGCGCACGCTGCTGCAGGCCTCCCGGATAAAGTCCATGGCTCCCGGCGTCTCGGGAGCGACTGCCACTGTTCGGACCTGGCCGCCGGCGGCCTCCTGCAGGCGCTCTAACATACCCATGTCTGCCGGCCGGATGTATTTCTCGTTCTGGGCGCCCTTTTTGGCGGCGCTGATAAAAGGCCCCTCCAGATACAATCCGCAGAGATCCGCGCCCCCTGAATGAGAATAGTCTCTTGCGCTGCGGCAAATCTGCGTCAATACTTCCTCCGGCATGGTCATGGTAGCGGGAGTGATGGAAGTCACACCCTGGCGCAGTTCGTATTCGGCGATGGTCTGCAGGGCCTCCACGGTGCCGTCGCAGCAGTCGCTTCCCATACAGCCGTGAAAGTGGATATCGGTAAGTCCGGGGATGACATATCCTCCTGCCGCGTCCGTCAGGGTTTCTTCCCCGGGTGCTTCCCGGTATGCTTCCTCCGTCACAATCCGTTCGCCTGACATATATACGGATGCCGGCTTGAAAGAGCCCTCCTCCTGAAAGACAAGTCCGTTTATGATCTTATGCTTCATTTTTCAATCCCTTCTGAGTTATCGTTCTGCGTTTTCGTCCGCTTTCCGTTACTTAACAGAAAGCGGACGATGTGTTTTTCCCTGATGGGTCCTACAGTTGGCCGGACAGCGGCAGATCGCACTGAGAGAGCGCCGCCTCGTCGGCCACCAGGACGAAGTCGGGGTGGAACTGCAGAATGGAGGCCGGGACCTGGGGGGTTACGGGCCCGAAAAAGGCGGTTTTCACGATCTCCGCCTTGTCCTCCCCGGCTACCACCAGCAGGACTTTGCGGGCGGACATAATGGTTCCGATTCCCATGGTGTATGCCTCGCGGGGCACTTCCTCCTCCGAGTCGAAGAAGCGCCGGTTGGCCTGGATCGTCCGCTCCGACAATGTGACGCAGTGGGTTTCCTTCTTAAAATGGTCCCCCGGCTCGTTGAATCCGATATGCCCGTTGTGGCCCAGCCCCAGAAGCTGCAGGTCTGCCGGACCCACGGCGCGCAGAATCTCGTCGTATTTCCGGCAGGCTGCCTGGCTGTCTGCCTCCATCCCATCGGGAACATAGGTCATGCGCTTGTCTATATTTACCTGGTTGAACAGATTTTCATTCATGAAAAAGCGGTAACTCTGGGAATTGTCCGGGGAAATCCCTCTGTATTCGTCCAGGTTGACCGTGGTGACCTGGGAAAAGTCCAAATCCCCTTCCTGGTTCTGCCGGACAAGCCGGCGGTAGATCCCTATGGGCGTGGAGCCAGTGGCAAGGCCCAACACACAGTCTGGCTTTATGACGATCTGCGCGGAAATCAGGTTTGCTGCCCTTCGGCTCATGTCGTCATAGTCCTTGGTCCTGTAAATTTTCATGATTCCTCCCGTTCTGCCGCATGGGCGGCGCTGCTTGATAAATCTCTATAATAAATGGATAAGCAGATACATTATACCATACATAGAAGATTCTTTCAATGAGATTGTTAAACATTTTCAAAATTTAAAAATGTGAAAATTATTTTCAAAAATCTATTGACAAAAGCAATAGCGACTCTTACAATAAATTTACAGTAACTTTTACAGGCTAACCAACATGCGATTGAGCCAATCGCGCAAAAAGGAGGATTTGTTTTATGAAGAAGCGTAAAATCATGGCGTTGGCGTTGAGCTGCCTCATGGTGCTGTCTGTGGCGGCCTGCGGCAAGGACGGGAATCCGGCCAATTCCAGCCAGGCTCCCGACAGTACGGGCACGGATGCGGGCACAGGCTCTTCCAGCCAGGAGGTAACTCAGGAGGAAACCCAGGCGGAAACGGAGGGCGCGCAGGTCACAGATATCACTCTGTGGACCTATCCCATCGGCAACTGGGGAGATTCGGCCACGGTGGACGGCCTGATCGCCAGCTTCAACGCGGTACACCCGGAGATCAGAGTGACGGTGGAATATCTGGATTACACCAACGGGGATGATCAGGTGAATACTGCCATTGAAGGTAAACAGGCCCCGGATATTGTACTGGAGGGGCCGGAGCGGCTGGTGGCCAACTGGGGCGCCAAGGGGCTGATGGTAGATCTGGGAGACCTGTGGACGGACGAGGCCAAGGCAGCCATCTATGATTCCGTGGAGAGCGCCTGCCAGAACAATGACGGCGTATTTTACGAGTATCCTCTGTGCATGACAGCCCACACCATGGCGATCAACAGGGATGTATTCGAGGCGGCGGGAGCGCTGCAGTATCTGGATGAGGTAAATGGAACCTGGACCACGGAGAATTTTATCAAAGCAGTTCAGGCAGTCTACGACAACGGGCAGGCCAATGTGGGAGCCGTGTACTGTAACGGACAGGGCGGCGACCAGGGAACCCGGGCGCTGGTCAACAACCTGTATGGAGGAACTTTCACCAATGCGGAGCACACGGAGTATACCGCCAACAGCGAGGAGAATATCAAGGCGCTGCAGCTTCTGCTGGATATGGAAGGGATCAATTATGACGCGTCCATAGTGGGCGGAGATGAGATCAACATGTTCTGCAACGGCACGCTGGCCATGGCATTCTGCTGGAATGTGTCTCAGGAGAAGAACAATCTGGACAAGATCGGATTTGACGTGTTGCCCATGGCGTTCCCCTCAAACGGCGATCCAAAGCTCTGCGGCGGCATCTGGGGATTTGGTATATTCAACAACGGCGACGAGGCGAAGATAGCGGCAGCCAAGACCTTTATCGACTTCATGGCCAATGACCCGGCTCAGGCAGTGGAGAGCGTAAAAGCCTCCAACTACTGGCCTGTAAAGGATCTGGGCAACATCTATGAAGGGGATGAATTGATGACGGAATATGCCAAGTTTGTTCCGTACATGGGTGACTATTACCAGGTGGTAGGCGGCTGGGCGGAAGCCCGCACCGCATGGTGGAATATGCTGCAGCAGATCGGCGCCGGAACGGAAGTAAAGACTGCCGTGGAAGAATTCGTAACCACAGCAAATCAGGCCGCGGCAAAGTAAGATATGCCGGCAAGAGTGAATTAAAGCGTTTCATGTGACTCGCGACCCTTCCCAAGGATATCTGCGGGAAGGGTCGCCTGCATAAGAGATCAGGGGAACAGACTGATTATGAAGGAATCACAGTCAGTTCAGCAGGAAGAAAAAAACAATTACCTGATCGACACTGTGTTCAATATTTATCATGGGCATTAATAAACCGATTGACCAAAATCAGCGCCTGTTTCGTTGCCAGGGTGCTGTGTAACTTGAACCATAAACATATTATACGAGGAGGAATCCTTATGACAGCAGTAAATAAGAATCCCATGAGCAGGGCTTTGGTGCGCAGGGAAACGGTTGCGGGATATGCCTTCATGCTTCCCAGCCTGATATTCTTCCTGGGGTTTGTCATTTATCCCATGGTACAGTGCGTCTATACCAGCTTTTTTGACGCAACCATGAACCGCGAGGACATTTTTATCGGCCTGGCCAACTATAAGGAACTGTTTCAGGATAAGGTTTTCCTGGGCGCGCTGAAGAACACGGTGTTGATTGTGGTGGTCTCCGTTCCTGTGGTCTGTGCCTTTTCCCTTTGGGTAAGCTCTGTGATCTACAATCTGAGGGGCCCTGTGTGCTCCGCATTCAGGTGCATTTTCTATCTGCCGGTGGTGACTGGATCCGTGGCTGTGACGGTGGTGTGGAAATGGATGTTCAACAACTATTACGGCATCTTTAATTATCTGGGGACCAGCACGGGACTTCTGGAGAAAAATATCAACTGGCTGGGGGACGAGAAATACGCAATCTGGTGTATCATACTGATCCTGCTGACCACCTCGGTGGGGCAGCCCATCGTGCTGTATGTGTCGGCGCTGAACAATGTGGACCAGTCCCTGGTGGAGGCGGCGGAAGTGGATGGAGCCGCCAGATTCCAGTGCTTTTGGAAGGTCAAATGGCCCCAGATCATGCCTACTACACTGTACATACTGGTGATCACCACCATCAACAGTTTCCAGTGCTTCGCGCTGATTCAGCTGCTCACCAGCGGCGGACCAAATCACAGCACGGACACAATTATGTACTATATCTACTACAATGCCTTTAAACTGTACCGCTATGGATATGGAAACGCAATGGGCGTGGTGCTGGCCATCATCATCGCCGTGCTTTCCGCCCTGCAGTTCAAGATGGCGGAGAAAAAATAGGGAGGAGGGAATAAGCTATGAAACATAGGAAATTTAATCGATCGGTCTGTTACAAGATCGTGTCCGTGGCCATCATTGCGGTTCTTGCGTTTACATTCGCGTTCCCCCTGTATTGGATCATCACGGGTTCCTTTAAGACTTCTGCCGCCATCAATGCCACAACGCCGCAGTGGTGGCCCCAGGAGTGGGTGTTGGACAATTACAGGAAGCTCTTCAGCAGGCAGGTGGCCGCGCTCTGGGAGATCCAGATTCCGTTTACGGACATTCATTTCTCAGGGCCCGATGTCCCCGCGGCGGTCAGATGGCTGCTCAACACCGTATTCATGGCGGTGGCCTCCATGCTGCTCACCTGCGTCACAGCTGCGATGGCAGGCTATGCGCTGGCCAAGAAACGATTTGTGGGCCGTACCGTTGTGTTTTCCCTGATCGTCTGCGCCATGGCGCTGCCGAAGCAGGTGATCCTGGTTCCGCTGCTGCGGGAGATGGCGGCGCTGGAACTGTATAACACCATATGGGCGGTGATTTTCCCCATTGTGGGTTGGCCTTTTGGCGTATTCTTAATGAAGCAATTTTCGGAGGGGATTCCCGGGGAAATGATGGAGGCCGCCAAGATCGACGGCGCAGGGGAATGGAAAACCTTTTATACCATTGCGCTGCCGCTTATAAAGCCGGGTATCGGGGCGCTGGCTATCTTTACCTTTATCAATTCGTGGAACGACTATTTTATGCAGCTGATTATGCTGACCAGCACCAGAAACCTGACCATTTCGCTGGGCATTGCCAAACTGCAGGCGGAAAATGCCATGGACTTTGGCCTGATCATGGCGGGCGCGTCGCTGGCGGCGGTTCCCATTATCATTATCTTTCTGATCTTCCAGAAGTACTTTACCAAGGGGATCACCATGGGAGCCGTAAAGGGCTGATATATGCCAGCGGGTAAGGGCGGCGGCATCGTTGACTGGCGACAGCCCAGTCCGATGAGAACTCAGGCAGGGAGATTTGCCTGCATATAATGTAGACAATATACTGGGCCGTACAGGGGAATCAAGTCAGACGCGTGATTCATATAGAAAGGTGTAAAAGGGTGGAATCTATGATATATGCGGAAATAAAGGACATGGAGCGCTACCGGGGGCTGGGGGCCTGTATGGACAAAGCCGTGGAATATCTGCGCAGCCATCCCCTGGACGGCCTGGAGCCGGGGCACTACGAAATAGACGGGAACCGGGTTTACATGAATGTGTTCGACTATGAGACCATAGAGGAGGAGGGGGCCTTCTTTGAGGCCCACGAGAAATATGCGGATATCCATATGGTCATAGTGGGACAGGAAGTGGTGGGAGTTTCTGATCTGTCTAAGGTGACGGTGAGGCAGTTTGACAGGAAGGCGGATCTGCTGGAAGTGGAAGGTCCGGTGGAGCATTACATACATCTGATTCCGGGGAAGGCTCTGGTCACTCTGCCAGAGGATGCCCATAAAGTGAAATTGGCGGCGGGGGCGCCCGCCCCGGTGAGGAAAGCGGTTCTAAAGGTTAATATGGAGCATATTACGGAATATGCGGGACTCTAACAGGAGGTTGATAGATATGGGAGATATCAGTAAATATCAGGGGATTATCCCGGCATTTTACGCGTGTTACAACGATAAGGGCGAAGTGGACGGGCAGCGGGTGGAATTGCTTACAAGGTATTTCATCAGGAAGGGTGTGAAGGGCGTATATGTGGGAGGTTCCTCGGGAGAGTGCATCTATCAGACCGTGGAGGACAGGAAGCGCACGCTGGAGCATGTGATGCGGGCGGCGGAGGGCAGGCTGACGGTGATTGCCCATGTGGCCTGCAACAATACGGCGGAGAGCAGGGAACTTGCCTCCCATGCCCAGAGCCTGGGCGTGGACGCCATAGCCGCCATTCCCCCCATCTATTTTCATCTGCCGGAATATGCCATTGCGGAATATTGGAATGATATTTCCAATGCGGCTTCGGATACGGATTTTATTATCTACAATATCCCCCAGCTTGCGGGGGTGGCCCTGACGGTTCCGCTGTTCCGGGAAATGCGCAAAAATCCCAGGGTCGTTGCGGTCAAGAACAGTTCCATGCCCACCCAGGACATCCAGATGTTTAAGGCGGAAGGCGGGGAAGGCTTTGCCGTTCTCAACGGACCGGACGAGCAGCTGGTGGCGGGGCTTGCCATCGGGGCCGATGGCGGGATCGGGGGTACCTATGGAGTCATGCCGGAAGTCTATCTGAAGATCAAGGAACTGGTGGGCGCAGGAAAGATGAAGGCGGCCCTGGAAGCGCAGTACGCGGCTAACCAGGTGATCTACGGCATGTGCGCCTGCCATGGAAATCTGTATGCCGTGATCAAGGAGATTCTGCGGATCCGGGAGGGACTGGATATCGGAAGCATCCGCAAACCGCTGCCCGCGCTGATCCCGGAAGATATGGAACAGGTGCGGAAGTGTGCGAAACTGGTGGACGAGACCGTGGCTTTGGCGGAAAGGCTCGCCTGAACGGATGGAAGGAGGAACTTTTCATGAAGAAAGAAGAGTTGTTCGAGCGGATCAAAGGGCAGGTGATCGTGTCCTGTCAGGCGGTTCCGGGGGAACCTTTGTACGTGGAGGAGAAATCCATTATGTATCTGATGGCGCGGGCAGCCAGGCAGGCGGGCGCCCCGGCCATACGCACCAGCAGCATCCGGGATGTGGTTGCCATCCGGGAGGAGACAGGGCTTCCCGTGATCGGGCTGGTCAAGATACAATACGAGGGCTTTGAAAGCTATATTACTCCCACCATGAAAGAGGTGGATGAGCTGGCGGCAGCAGGGGCGGAAGTGATCGCCCTGGACTGCACCCATCGGAAACGGGGAGACGGGAAGGACATTCGGGAATTCATCACCCAGGTGCGGGAGAAATATCCCCAGGCCATTTTAATGGCGGATATATCCACCTATGAGGAAGGCGTCACCGCATGGGAACTGGGGATGGATCTGGTGGGCACCACCATGAGCGGCTACACCCCGTATTCGCCCAGGCTGGAGGGGCCGGATTATGAACTGGTGAAAAGGCTGTCTGCCACTCTGGATATCCCTGTGATCGGGGAAGGACGCATCCACAGCCCGGAGCAGGCGGTGGCCGTATTGGAGGCAGGCGCTTTCGCTGTGGTGGTGGGAGGGGCTATCACAAGACCTCTGGAGATCGCCGGGAGATTTATAAAAGCGGTTTCCAGCCGAAAAGAGGAACAGGGATCGTAACGTTGGCGGAAGCCGGCAGGCATGGGATGACCTGCCGGAGCCCGCAGGAAAGAAAAGGCAGGCCAGGACCTGAGGCCGGCAGGAATGGGACGGCACATCGAGGCCCGTAGTGGGCAGGGGAAATAAGCGCATGAAGAGACAGATTGTATGCTTTGGAGATTCCAACACTCATGGTTACTGCGCCCAGACAGGGGGCAGATTTGATGAAGGACAGAGATGGTGCTGCCTGGTTCAGGAAAAACTGGGAGAGGACTATCATGTGATAGAGGAAGGCCTGAGCGGGCGCACCACCTGCTTTCCGGACCCTCTCTATGAAGGTTTGTCCGGCCTTGCCTATCTCTCTCCCTGCCTGATGAGTCATGAGCCGGTGGACTTGCTGGTGATTATGCTGGGGACAAACGACACCAAGGAGAGATTCGGGGCCTCCGCCGCCTGCATCGGGCTGGGACTGAAACGGCTGGTCGACAAAGCCAGGGCCACTACGGAATGTTGGCGGAACGGGAAAGCAAATATTCTGGTAGTAACGCCTCAGAACATAGACAGGCGCTATCTGGAAACGGAGGTTGCGGCCACCATGGGGCGTGGCTGCGCAGAAAAATCGGAGGGACTGGGGGCGGAATTTGCCAGGGTGGCGGAGCTGTGCGGCTGTCATTACCTGGATGCCAACCAGGTCCTCACGGCGCCGCCCAACCACATAGACTATATGCACCTGACCCTGGAGGGGCACAGGCAGCTGGCGGAGGCTCTGGCGGAGAAGATCAGGGGCCTTTAAATGCGGGCATTGCCCCTCCGGGGAAAAGGAGTAACTTTCCTGTGTATTTAAAAATGCTCTGGAAATGTGGATTATGCTGTGGTAAAATATGCTTTAACAAAATATGCTGTAGTAAAATAAGACAGAAAAGATAAAATAGAAAAACTGAGATAAAGACTCCCTTTTCGGAATTATATACCCATTGGAAAATGATTTTATATCTATATTTAAGCGAGAATTTATTTAAACCAGAATCTATCTAAGCCAGAATTTTTGAAGGATGAAAATAATGAGAAATACGGATATTCTTGTTAATCTTCTCATTGCAGATATAGAAAATAAGGCGATTCTCGAAGTCG
This sequence comes from Lachnospiraceae bacterium, assembly GCA_022797535.1. Taxonomy (GTDB): domain Bacteria; phylum Bacillota; class Clostridia; order Lachnospirales; family Lachnospiraceae; genus Acetatifactor. The sequence goes on from JAAWKU010000005.1 coordinate 50,801, forward strand.
CCTGTGGGGCGGCTGATTTTTCTCTTTCTGCATCTGCCTATGCCGATAGCGTTTATTCCATTGATTTAGATGCAGGAAGGCTAAACGGCAGGCATGCGGAAAATCTGCATTTTCAAATCATGGATGCATCCAACATGGATTATGCAGATGATACATTTGATACAGTTGTTTTATATAATGCGTTTGCTCATATTCAGTCTCAATGGATTGAAATTGAACGGGAATGTAAACGAGTGTTAAAAGCAGAGGGCGTTATTTATATTGTCGGGACATGGAAATTGGATGTACATATGATGATGGATCTTTTTGGCGATAAAGCAAAATGGCAAAATCAATTTTTGATTGTTAAAATAACAAAATAAGAGTGATTCTTTGGGTATACTTTTCCGAAAAGGGAGAATAAAAAACGGAAATATAAAAACGGAGATAAAAAAATTAAAATAAGAATTATTGAAATATTAAAACCGAAATAAAAAACGGAAGCAGAAGATCAAAATAGATAGACACAGAAGAAAAATACACAGGCAGCAGAAAGGACTCCCACATTATGGAATGCAAAGAGAATGAAGATTTTGCAGAGGAGGAAAAAGGGCTGGACGGGCGTTTCCTGTTTCGGAATATTCTCCCGGAGGAAGCTGGGCAGGCGGCCGGGATCGAGGAAATCTGTTTCCCGCCCAATGAGGCGTGCAGCCAACAGATGATGCGGGAGAGAGTGGCTAAGGCCCCGGAACTGTTCCTGGTGGCGGTGGATCGGCAAAACGGGAAAATCGCAGGATTTCTCAACGGCTTGTCCACGGACGAGGACATTTTCCGGGACGAATTTTTCACAGATGCGGAATTGTATAACCCGGCGGGCAGAAACGTGATGCTTCTTGGGCTGGATGTGCTTCCGGAGTACCGAGGGCAGGGCCTGGCCAGGGAGATTGTGTCCCGATATCAGGCCAGGGAACGTGAGAAAGGCAGAAAGACCCTTTTCCTCACCTGTCTGGAGTCCAAGGTAGGTATGTATGAAAGGATGGGGTTCCGGGACAGGGGTATAGCGCAGTCCTCCTGGGGCGGCGAGCAGTGGCATGAGATGGACTGCCGGCTCAACTTCTGAGGGAAAACGGTCTTGGATTTTAGTTCCTTACAAAAACGGGTAAAGGGGCTGGCGGAAGCCGGGCGGCAAAAAAGCCGCGGGTGGCCGCCGCTTTTTCGATGTCCAAAAAACTGCCCGATTTATTGCTTGTTATGTTATAGCTTCAAAGCGTTTTTCGGACATTCTTCCACGCATTTCATGCACAAAATACATTCCGTTGCATTTTTCCTCTTTCGAGAGTTGCTTGAAACTTCAACATCCATAGGGCATACCTTTTCGCATTTTCCGCAGGAGATGCATTTCTTTTCATCCACCTTAATTCGGAAAATTGAAAAGTAACTCATGGGCTTTAAAAAAAGGGTAATCGGACATATGTATTTGCAAAAGGCTCTGTTGTCTTTGCATTTATAGGCCAGGGCGATTCCGACGGCATAGTAGAGGATATTTCCAATGATGAAACTCCACCACATAATTTCCCCTTTGTTCGGGACTTGGAGAATAAAAAGCAGGCTGACAAACAGAAGTGAAGCCGCAAAAACAAAATATTGAATAATTCCCCAAGGCTTACGGGGGGCGGAGGCTGATTTAAATGGGAGCAAATCCAAAACCATGGCAGTCCAACAGGCATAGCCGCACCACCCGCGCCCAAATAACAGCGGGCCGAAAATTTTTGCAATCACATAGTGGATCGTGGCGGCTTCAAATACTCCCAGGAAAAGATAATACCAGAACCCCTCTATCTGCATATTTTCCCTGCAAAGAAAGCCCAGATACACAAGCATGTACAGGCCAACCGCAAACTGCACTACATTCCGGGCATATTTTCTCTTTTGCCCATATAAGAATAAGCCGGCTGCAATAGCTGTGCCAATATAGGAGAAATTGAATAGATAAAATATATTATCCAGAAAAAACCACAATGTTACCGCGATTGTTTCAAAAACACTGATGTACTCTTTCCCAGCCGATGAATTAACAGGGTGGATAATTCCTGTGGGATTGTCCGATACTGTATATACAAACAGGCGCGGGACAGAGTTGTCCCCAAGGAGATGGGGCGTCACAGACATACTGTGTTTCCATGACGCTCCAGGGGTCCTTCAGCCGGGAAAGGAAGAAAACATGAGTAATCATCTAAAAGACGCCACCAGTCCCTATCTTCTGCAGCATTCGGAAAATCCGGTGGACTGGTATCCCTGGTGTGAAGAGGCGTTTGACAGGGCCCGGAGGGAGGACAAACCGATCTTCCTTAGCATCGGCTACAGTACCTGTCACTGGTGCCATGTCATGGCCCATGAAAGTTTTGAAGACAGCGCCACGGCAGCAATTCTCAACAGATATTTTATAGCCATAAAAGTGGATCGTGAGGAACGCCCCGATATTGACAGTGTGTACATGTCGGTATGTCAGGCGTTCACCGGCAGCGGCGGCTGGCCCATGAGCATTTTTATGACATGGGATAAAAAGCCTTTTTTGGCAGGCACCTATTTCCCGGTGGAGGCCCGGTACGGTATGCCGGCTTTTTCCGATTTGCTGCGGAGGGTGGCGGAGCATTGGAACAGCGGGCGGAAGGAATTTCTGCGCACGGCGGATCAGATCATCTCTTATCTGAGGCAATCCAATGCCGTCTGTGAAAGTAAAAATGAGGATAATCTATGCGGGAGCGCAGTGCGGATGTTCTTTGAAAGGTTTGACCACACATACGGCGGATTCGGGGCCGCTCCCAAATTTCCCATGCCCCATAATCTGCTGTTTCTGCTGTTGCGCGCTAAGCAGAACCATGACAGGGAGGCGCTGAAAATGGTGGAAAAGACCCTTACGCAGATGCGAAGAGGCGGTATCTTTGACCAGATCGGCTATGGGTTTTCCAGATATTCCACGGACAGGTATTTCCTTGCGCCTCACTTTGAAAAAATGCTGTATGACAATGCCCTGCTGATTCTCGCGTATGCATCGGCATATGAACTGACTCGGAATCCTTTCTATCTGGATACCGCGGAAAAAACTGCCCGGTATGTGCTGGGTGAAATGACTTCTCCGGGCGGCGGCTTTTACAGCGCTCAGGATGCGGACAGTCAGGGCCTGGAGGGAAGATACTATACTTTTACAAGGGATGAAATCCTGGAGGTTCTGGGGGCGGAAAGAGGAGCTCTGTTTGCGGAGACCTTTGATATCACCCACCGGGGCAATTTTGAGGGCGTAAATATTCCCAATCTTTTAAGGAGCAATGGATCCGGGGATGACTTCGGAGCCGAGATTGAAAAGTTGTACAAATACCGAAAAAACCGTTTCAGGCTGCATCTGGACGATAAGGTTCTGACTTCCTGGAATTCCATGATGATAGCGGCGTTGTGCGTCCTTCACAGAGTTTCCCGGAGCGGGGAAGTTCTGCAGGCAGCGGTCAGCGCACAGCAATTTATCGAAAAAAATCTGTGTGAAGAAGCACGCTTATATACAAGCTGGCGTGAGGGGAAAAGGGCGGAGAACAGCTTTCTGGACGACTACGCATTCTATACGGCGGCTCTGATGGAACTGTATCATGTCACCCTGGAGAGCCGTTATCTGGAAAAGGCGGAACAGTTTTGTCGGGAGGCGGTAAGCCGTTTCGCTGATGTACAAAACGGAGGATTTTTCCTTTCCGACACGGGCAGCATGGAACTTTTCATGAACCCGAAAGAAACTTATGACGGCGCAATTCCCAGTGGCAATTCGGTTATGGCCTATAATCTTGTGAGGCTGTATCAGATCACGGGTAAAGAGGCGTACTTAGCGCTGGCGGAGAAGCAGATCCGCTTTCTGTCCGCCCGGGCCCGGGAGGACCCGGCGGGCCACAGCCTGTTTCTGCTTGCGAAGCAGCTTTATGATAATCCGCCGGAGCACCTTGTAATCGCTCTGAAAAAGGAGTCGGATCTGGAGGAAATAAAGGGACGGCTTCCGGTGCTGGCCAATGTAGCCGTGGTATTAGAAAGCGGGGAATATCCTCTGATCAATGACAGCACCACCTTTTACGTCTGCAGGAACCACACCTGCTACCCGCCGACAAATGCATGGCCCGTCCCTGACTGAGTTCCCATCAGACGGCATTGCTGTCGGCCAACGATGCCGCCGCATCGCCCTCTCCTCCGCCTTGCCTATGGAACCTCTGCCTTGGGAGTGAAGTGCACGCAGTCCTGGGTAGTGAGGAGCACGCAGTCCTGGGTAGTGAAGTGACACGCAGCCCTGGGGAGGATGAGAAGGCAGTGCCGGCTAAAGGCAGGGCGATAGGTTCGGGTTGTAGGGCAGGGGCTGAAAATGGTATAATGGAACAAAATCCCGGGAGGCAGGAAAACCAGGAGTGGAGAGAACATGAGAGAAGAATTGTATCGAGACGCACAGACAATCATAGGGGAGGCAATCGCCGCAGTGTCGCCGGATGAGGCCGTGAGAAGGGCTTTGGAGGGGAAACGCTTTGCCGGGAAAAGCCGTCTGGTGGCAGTGGGGAAAGCTGCATGGCAGATGGCCCGGGCGGCGCTGGAGTGCCTGGAAGAACCTACGGCTGGAGGGATCGTACTGACAAAATACGGGCATGTGAAGGGGCCTTTGCCGGGCATTCGCTGCCTGGAGGCCGGACATCCTGTGCCGGACGAAAATTCCTACCGAGGGACCCGGGAGGTGCTGCGTTTCACGGAAAATCTCACGGAGGAGGACACGGTTCTGTTTCTTCTCTCGGGGGGAGGAAGCGCCCTGTTTGAGCAGCCTCTGATTCCGGCCCGGGAGACGGAGGAGATTACCCGACAGCTACTGGCCTGTGGGGCAGATATCACGGAGATGAATACTGTCAGAAAGCGGCTCAGCGGCGTAAAAGGAGGCCGTTTTGCGGCGCACTGCGCCCCGGCCCGGGTGGAGGCGGTGGTATTGAGCGATATCCTGGGCGATCCGCTGGATATGATTGCAGGCGGTCCGGTGACGCCGGACACAGGCACTTTTGCCCGGGCCCGTGAGATTATTCAAACATATGGGATTGCCCTGAGCGCGGAAGGATGGGAGGCATTGGCCCGGGAGGCGCCGGGACCCGTTACAAATGTACATACACAGATCATCGGCAGCGTTGGTCAACTCTGTCAGGCAGCCCGGGAAAGCTGTGCGCGTCTGGGATATGAGACGATCTTTCTCACGGACCGGCTTGCCTGCGAAGCCCGGGAAGCCGGCCGCTTTCTGGCCTCCGTGGCGGCCAGTCATGCCGGATGCGGCCGAAAGCTGGCCTTTGTCGCGGGCGGGGAGACCTTGGTCCATCTGACTGGAAAGGGACTGGGCGGGCGGAATCAGGAACTGGCGCTGGCCGCCGTCCAGAGCCTGGAGGGGCTGGACGCGGCAGTGTTCAGTGTGGGAAGCGACGGTACGGACGGCCCCACGGACGCGGCTGGCGGCTATGTGGACGGCGACACGGCGGCAGTTCTGCGAGAGCGGAATATCCGTCCTGCGCAGGCGCTGGCGGACAATGACTCCTACCATGCGCTGCAGGCTGCGGGGGGACTTCTGGTTACGGGTCCCACGGGCACTAATGTAAACGATCTGACAGTGGTGCTGGTGGGATAATAATTTTAAATTTAAAAAAATTAAAATTAGGTATTGACATAAATCTCGTATGTGATAACATATCTCATATACGGGATTTTGTCATGCATCTCAACTCAATTACAGCACATTCCCGGGGAGAGCGCCCGGCGGCAGCGGCCCGCAGTCGCTCATCGGTGTGTGCGCCGCATAGAATATGCGGAACAGAAAACAGCAAATAAAAACAGCAAATAAAAACAGCATATGAAAACAGCATATGAAAACAGCAAATTCCCGGAGAACGCACTGAGTGATTGTGGGACGCGGCAGCGGCCCGCAGCTGCTCGCCGATGTGTGTGCCGCAGGGAATATACGGAACTATAAATGAAGGAGGAGAAGTGATGAGAGAAGCAATGGATTACATTATGGATCTGGAGGGCAACAAGATTCTGATTGAGGCGGAGCAGAAGCGCATGAAGCAGGATCTGGCGGAACAGTACGTGCATATGCGCAAGGACATGAAGCTGACCCAGGAGCAGGTATCCCGCCGTTCCGGCATTCCCAGGTCCAATATCGCGCGGTTTGAGAGCGGCAGATACAATCCCTCTCTGGAATTGATGGTAAAGATGGCGGCGGCCATGGGCCTGAAAGTGCAGATTCAGCTTGTACCCGACAAGGACGCAAAAAAATAAGGCTGTCATGTCCCGTGTTATGCAGGGGTACAACAGTTAAGATCTGGGAGGCAGTAAAATGTTGAAAGAGATGAAGTGGAATATGCTGTTGTCGGCGGCGCTGTATATGGTGCTGGGGCTGATCATGCTGATCTTCCCGGCGACCACGGCCCATACGATCTGCTACCTGCTCGCCGGGATCGCTATTGTGATCGGTCTGGTGAACCTGGTGGTCTATTTTACACGGAATATCACCCGCAATTATTACCGCAATGACTTTGTGACGGGGCTGATGCTGATGATTTTAGGCTTTTTCGTGATCTACCAGGTGGATCTGATCATTTCACTGGTGCCCTTTATCATCGGTTTGTGCATCATTGTCAGCGGCCTGTTTAAACTCCAGGGGTCTCTGGATGTGCAGCGCATGGGGGGCAACGCCGTGGTGATCCTGGGGGTGGCGGTGGTCAACGTGGCGGTGGGTATCCTAATGGTGATCAATCCCTTTGATACGGCTCTGCTGCTGTACAGTCTGCTGGGCGCGGGTCTGCTGTTCAGCGGATTGACTGACCTGGCTTCTACCCTGTACCTCTCCAACAAGATGCACAGCTATATCAGGAAGATGGAAGATGCGGACGGTGCAATTAAAGTGACGGTCAGCCCTCCCGGGCCGAATAGTTCCGTGCCGTGATCCCGGATGGTTGCAGAGAGTGTTTCCTCCTCTGTTTTGCCGGAAGGCAAAATGGGGCGGCCCCTGCCGGACCGCCCCGCTTTTTATATGATAAACAGCGCGCTGCACTGTAATGTTTAGGCGAAGCTGGTCAACACCGAAAGCAGCGCTGGCAGCTTCTTTTAAGTATCAGTTTTCGTCTTGCTGATAGATACATCTTATCAGGGAAATGTGTCCAAAGTGTAGATGATTCCGAAAGAAAAAATGAAGAAATAATGAAAAATGTGGAAAATTGCACAAATGAAAAATTGGGTATTGCATTTTATGCGTATCGTGATATAATAAGGTTCATGGAAGCATAGCTCAGCTGGGATGAGCGTTCGCCTCACACGCGAAAGGTCAGGAGTTCGAGCCTCCTTGCTTCCATTTTTTTACCCTCCAGTAGTTTACCAATTTAAAGTGCGACACTTTAAACCGATAAACTAAAGGACTGTTCTTCCGGGCGCAGTATCAGAACAGGCGCCCGAAGCAGAACCCCAGAAAGGAATGGCTATAGAGATGAGCAGAGAGAGGCAGGGCAGCCTGGTATCCTTCCGTCCGGATATCAAGGTAGTGGATTGCACATTGAGGGACGGCGGACTTGTGAATCATTTCAGATTTACTGACGAGTTTGTTAGAGACCTGTATCTGGCCAACATTAAGGCCGGAGTGGACTATATGGAGTTTGGATACAAGGCTTCCAAGGAGATCTTCAGGAGAGAGGATTTCGGCAAATGGAAGTTTTGCGATGAGAAGGACATTCGGGAGATTGTGGGGGACAATAAGACGGATATGAAGATTTCCGTCATGGCGGATGTAGGCCGCACCGATTTCAGGAAGGATATCTTAAACCGCAAGGACAGCGTCATCGACCTGGTGCGGGTGGCCACTTATATCAATACCATTCCCGCCGCCATAGAGATGCTGGAGGACGCCAAGAAGAAGGGCTACGAGACTACGGTCAATATTATGGCGGTGTCCAAGGTGGGAGATGCGGAACTGGACGGCGGTCTGGAATTGCTGGCCCAGAGCAGTGTGGATGTGATTTACCTGGTGGACAGCTTCGGCGCTTTTTTTCCGGAACAGGTGGAAAGGCTGACGGACAAGTATTTGGATGTGGCTGCGAAATATGGCAAGAAGGTGGGTATGCACGCCCACAACAATCAGCAGCTGGCCTTTGCCAACACCATAGAAAGTCTTTCCAAAGGAGCGAGTTATCTGGATGCCACAGTCAGCGGTATGGGCCGCGGAGCAGGTAACTGCTATATGGAACTGCTGCTGAGTTTCCTGCGTAATCCCAGGTACAATAAGATCGCCATTATGAATTTCATTGAGAAACATATCGGCAAGCTGAAAGAGGAAGGAGCCGTGTGGGGCTATGATATTCCCTATCTGCTCACAGGCACGCTGAACTGCCATCCTTCCGCAGCCATTCAATTTATAAAGGAGAAGAGAACGGATTACGCCCTGTTTTACCAGGAATTAATTGACAGCGCATTGTAATGAGAGTATTGCGCTTGGTAAGTACATGTGAAAAAGGACTGGCGGTGAGGCCAGTCCTTTTTGGCAATATTAGGGAATTATTGGCTTAATCATTCCAAACATATTTTACATATAAAGCGCCGATGGAGTATGTGTGGCTTTTGATATTTACGAGTTAAGAACGATATTTTATGCCTTTAGCATATCTTCATAGGTAACGAGTGTTACATTACCCATCTCGCTCGCCCTCTGGGTACAGCCTTTAGTAAAACCGGTTTTGGCAAAGAGGTAAAATATGTTTTCTTGTAGTTGTACAAAGCGGCATTTTGATCCGTTCCTATAATGTCAATTTCTTCTTGGGACTTGGTTTTAGGATTTGCTCCTCACCAACGACCAATATCGGTGAAGATCACCGCACATTTGCCTTCAAGGAGCAGCTTCCACAGATATTGCCTGCAAATATCCTCAAACACGCCACCCATATAAGATGAAAGTTCGGGAGAAATGCGCTTGTATGCAAGGTCTGCCGCTCCGGCAGCTCCATAGTCGGCATTTTTAGAGCTGATATGTTTGAATGCTGCCAACGGCTTCACCTACTTTCTGCAAGACTTCAAACTTCAAGGCGGCAAGCTCCGCTATGGCGGCTCGTACCTTATTGGAGAGGGCGTTATAAGGAGCGCCGTACTCATTCAGACAGCGGGCAATCTGATTTAAGTTGCCGCCGATTTTCCCGTATTCGGCTGTAAGTTTCTGGGCGGCAGAGAGCAGTTCATCATTGACCGGGGAAACGGTAATGACGGGCTGTATTCTCGACTTGATAAGGGCTTGCCGGATATATTCAGACTGGCTCATTTGGCAGAGTGACACGCTCGGAAAACCCGGCGGCTTCAAAGATTTGAGCCTTTGTGAATACCCTCCCCGGACTGGCGGCAAGGTAACAGAGTGCGCCGTATTCCAAACGGGTAAGGCTTATGTCTACACCGTCTTTCAGTACCCGGCGTTGGTGTAGTCTGATTTCCAATCCCGGAAAAATCAGAGATGGGGAATGTGGCGGCTGCATGGCTTCCAGCGGTATCATTTCAGCAAGGGCGGCTATGGTGTCCTCAACTGCTGATTATGCAAAAGGTTTTTCAATAATCTGTTTTATGTATCCATTTTCGATTGTGAAGAAAAACGGCATTCCGGGTTCGCCATTATCATAAGTATCTATGTATTTTTGAAATTCTCCTATGTCCATTGTTGTATACTCTACTGGAAATTCTCCGTCTGTAAAATCTCCGCCCCAGTCGATAAATGTATAAACTGTTTCTGCATTGTATTTCCATGTAGTTACTTCCACATCTGAGTTAAAAAAATAATAACCGTCCGGCATATCATCTTCTGTTAAGCTCAGCTCCTTTATCCTTTCTGTGTCAGTATCTATAATGTATTCTACAATATCCACCACAATACTATCGTCTGAAACATTTTTGACAAACGCTGCTATTTCTTCTATACTCTCTATGTTGTCATATACAGTTTTATCCGATTGGGTAGTGCCGCTTTGTGATGAATTAACAAGGTCTTTTGGCTCAAATTGTATCCATTTCCCATTTAGGTTGACGGCAATACCATTACCGTTAAATATTTTTTCAGAACCGATACTTCCGAAGTTTGATTGAAGCTCCACGTCTGGTTCTTTTGCTCTGCTGACAGTAGATTCAATTATGCCAATATAGGGTGAATCATACTCTGAAGATTCTGCTTCCCGCATAACCATTTCAGAAACATCTTGATTTGTTGTTACAAATAATCTGCCGGAAACATATACCATTTTTTCCTTTTGAGTAGAAGTTACAAACAATGTAATTATGATGATTACCAGTAGCAGACTTCCGATAGTCAAACCCATAGTAGCTTTTTTTATTTTCATAATTGATCGTATCCTTTCTTCAATAGCATTTTTGCTAAAATTGTTACAAAAGGGCAATAAACCGCTTTGTCTTGCTTCCATGTCAATAAGCACTCTTGCGTATGCAGATTTAGATGTTTCTCCAAACTGTCGTACCACACTTTCATCACACGCCAGTTCAATATCACGGTTAAAAAGAATATACATTCCCCAAACCATAGGGTTGAACCAATGAATGCAAAACGCAATCGTTGCAATCAGCTTTGTAATCGTATCAAAACGGCGAATATGCACATATTCATGTGAAAAAACATATTGTAGCTGTCTCGCGTTTTCCCAGTTTGTTTTTTTAGGCATTAAAATAACTGGACGAAGAATACCGTAGGTCAATGGTGCGGAAATCCTATCAGATTGCCTTATTGAAATCGGACGCTTCAAAGGACATTTTCTTAACCACTGTTCGGCATAATCATTACAGATGGGTAAAGAGGTCTGAAACTCCTTTAGGCAGCGCAAATAGGATACTGCAAAAAATATTGCAAAAAGCATCATTCCAATAATCCAGACAGCAGACCAAACAGGCGCGGATAATAGAGTGTTTGCCGGGAATTGTGTTGCTCTCTGTGCTGCGATAATCTGATTTCCCTGTGAGATAACGGGTATAACATTCCCTATTTCTGTTCCCGGAAATATAGGTGCCTCTGTATTATTGTCAATCAGTGTATACACACTAAACATAGACGGAATTGAAAAGGGAATGAGCAATCTTAAAAGTGCTATTTTCCACAAAACAAGGAATGTCCTTTTGGGAAATTTATTAATTGCTATTGCACGGATAATTGCAATTACAATAATAAAAACAGTCCCGGAAAAACTCATTTGAAGCAAACTCATTGTCATCACCTCATTCCAAGTCCTCTACAATCTGTTTTAACTTCTCTATCTGTCCGACAGACAGTTTCTTCCTGCCTAACAGGGCGGCAAACAGTTTGTCAACAGAACCATCGTAAATTTTGTTAATCAATTCATTTGTTTCAGCTTCCTGCACTTCTTCTTTCGGGATAAGGGCATGACACATAAAGTTAGGTTCCGAACGTTCGATTGCCCCTTTTTTAATGCACCTTTTTATCAGTGTATATGTGGTATTCATATTCCACCCGACTTCCTCTTTCAGAACATCAGATATATGTTTTGCAGTGGTATCGCCCTCACGCCATAGCACGCACATTACTTTCAGTTCTGAATCAAAAAGTTTAATATCCATTTCTATTCTCTCCTTTCTATAAGACCACAGTAGTTTCTGCTTGATTAAATATTACACCTTCTCTTATTGGTTGTCAACACTACCGCAGTAGTGTTGAGAAAAAATTCATAAATTTCTTGTTGGATAGATATTAAGAATGAGAGAGTTTCCGTAGTCATCGGCATTCGTGGGAATGTGTATAACTGGCTATCTCATGGAATTGTGTGGTGCTGGCGGTCTATCTCTTGTTTTCGGTTTCTTGCTTCTTTACCGTACATGAGCATTAAGATCGGGAATGAAAGTTCATGGCTCCGTTCTGCGTATAGAGGGAACTTTTTGCAGATGTTAAAAAAATGTTAAAAATAATTTAAGAAAGTATTGGGAAATATTACAAAATGTGTTATACTGGAAAAACAGTGCTATTGTTTTGACAAAATGTGCGTGGAAGCGCATGTAGTGAGGTATAACACATTATGAAAAAAAGAGTGATCAACGCATTGCTGGTAGGGATGCTGACAACTTTTATTTTACAGCAGTCGGTTCTGGAGATGCCGTCAATGGCGGCAGCCATGGAACCGGGGAGCCTGGTCTGTATGGGAGAGGACGCAGAGTGTATTCCAGGAGAATCTGCCCGGGAAGAAACAGAGCAGGATGGAGAAGCCGTCCAGGGAGAACAGGGACAGGGCGGAGAATCTGCCCGGGAAGAAACAGAGCAGGATGGAGAAGCCGTCCAGGGAGAACAGGGACAGGGCGGAGAATCTGCCCGGGAAGAAACAGAACAGGACGGAGAAGCCGTCCAGGGAGAACAGGGACAGGGCGGAGAATCTGCCCGGGAAGAAACAGAACAGGACGGAGAAGCCGTCCAGGGAAAACCGAAACAGAAAGAAGATGCTTCAGCAGATACGGAGGGGCATGAAGGATTTATTTCCGGCTCGGGCCCGGAGACTGGTGGGGGGACTGACGCAGCCGGTGCAGCGTCTCAACCGGGCGGAGAGCCGGAGACTGCGTCAGAGGACAATGGCGCCTCAGAGTCTGCAGCGGAGAATACGGAAGACGGGCAGGAAGAGAGCGAATATGCCAACCTGGCCATTGCCCAGGTAGACAATTATGTGAACCTGCGTCAGGAGCCCAACACGGACAGCGAGATTCTGGGCAAGATATACAATGGAGCCGTAGCCCAGATCCAGGCTGTAGCCGGGGAGGAGCAGGACTGGTTTCGGGTGATTTCCGGCAGCGTGGAGGGCTATATCAAGTCGGAATATTTTATCTATGGAGATGAAGCTGTGGAGGCGGTAGACGACTATGTGACCCGCTATGCCGCCGTGACTGTGGACAGGCTCAATGTGCGCCAGGAACCGGATGCGGATTCCAAGCGCATAGGCTATGTGGGCAATGGAGAAAAACTGGAACTCTTGGAGCAGCAGGGAGACTGGCTGCTGGTTCAGTATACGGAGGACCAGACCGGCTATGTGGCGGCGGAGTATGTGACCGTTTCAGAGGAGTTCCTCTATGCGAAATCCATAGAGGAGGAGAGGGCAGAACAGGAGGCCCGACGCATGGCGGCTCAGGAGCAACTGGCGCAGGATCAAATAGCTCAGGGGCAAATAACGCAGGATCAGATAGCTCAGGGGCAGATAACGCAGGATCAGATAGTTCAGGGGCAAATAACGCAGGATCAACTGGCTCAGGGGCAGATAACGCAGGATCAGATAGCTCAGGGGCAAATAGCGCAGGATCAACTGGCTCAGGGGCAGATAGCGCAGGATCAAATAGCTCAGGGGCAGATGACACAGGATCAGATAGTTCAGGGACAAACAGTTCAGGATCAGTCAACTTTGGTGCAGACTACCCCGGAACAGGCAGTGCCGGAGAGCCCGGTGGAGACGCCACTGACCCCGCCCGCCGTCGTCTATACTTCCAATGAGGAATTGCGCAGCGCCATTGTGGATTATGCCATGCTGTATCTGGGATATCCCTATGTACACGGCGGCAGGAGCCTGGCCGGGGGCACGGACTGTTCCGGCTTCACCTGTTATATCTATGCGGATTTTGGATACTCCATCAGCAGAACGCCTTCCGGGCAGTACAGTTCGGCGGGCAGAAGCATTGATTACAGTGAAATCCAGCCCGGGGACATTATATGTTATGGAAAGACCAAATGCACCCATGTGGGTATGTATATCGGGGACGGCCAGATCATTCACGCCGCTAACTCCCGTAAGGGAGTGGTGATCTATGACGCCGGGTATGACACGATTCTGGACGTCAGGAATGTGATTGATTAAAAGCCTTTATCAGTACTCTAGTCCAGGGGCCAGCGGAGAACTGTGTCGCCGAATACTTCCGAGGACCATTCTGTCAGTTCGTCCAGACTTATGGTCACGCCGCCATAGGAACGGATGCCATGGTTTTCCGCCTGTTCCTGGGTATAATCCTGCAGCAGGTAAACCCCTTCAAATCTTACGGGGCCGCTGTCGTATTGGCATACCAGGGGGATGGGGCCGCTCTTCTGTTCCTCGATGGAAAGTCCGTTTTCATCCACATGGAAGGTGATCCAGGCTATGGCCTCCAACATGCAGAGCCCCTGCTTCTGAGTGGATACATAATTGCCCAGAGAATAGAAGCACAGAGCCTGCCGCCCGTTTTCCGCCTGAATCCATTCCATGGGCTGCACCACATGGGGATGGGTGCCGATGATAATATCGGCCCCGGCCTCTGTCATCTGCAGGGCAAATTTCTCCTGGTAGCTGGAGGGCTTTGTGGTATATTCTGTGCCCCAGTGGGGACAGACGATGACCACATCCGCGCGCTCCCGGGCGGCGGCGATATCCTCCAGCACCTGGGGGTTCAGACTGGTAAAGTCAAGCTGGCCGTTTTGGCGGTCATAATTGCAGAGAATATTCAGATGGTCCATGAGGGAGGAAGGAAGCGCCTCCATGTTGGGGCCATAAGTATAGTTCAGGATGGCAAAGGTGAAACCCTTAAGGGTCATGTATCCGATGCCTCTTTCATCGGTCTGCCAGACAGCGTGCTCATCCCCCCTGGTTCGGGAAGTGCCGGTGAGAGGCAGATTGGGACCGTCCTCTCCACGAATGCCCAACATCAATACCTCCGGGTGCTCTTCCTGCCAGAACGCGGCGCAGTGTTTCAGCCCCTGGAGCTTTTTGTCTGCCGCATGGTTGGAAGCATGAAGTACCACATTGAACCCCGCGGCGGCAATGGCGTCCCCCACCTCCGTGGGTGAATTAAAGCTGGGATAGCCGGAAAATCCCAGATCATTGCCGCCCAGAATGGTTTCCTGGTTGATAATCTTGATATCTGCCTCCTGCAGCTGGCTGGATATGTCCTCGAAAAGCATGGTATAGTCATAACTGCCGTCCTGTTGTACGCCGCTGTTTACCAGGCCCAGGTGCATCAGGTTGTCCCCCGCCATCATCAGCGAGATATCGTACTCGGGAAAAGGTGTGGGGGTGGGCTCGGGTGTGGGTGAAGGCGGGATCGTATAGGCGGGAATCCCAAGGACGTTCTGCTCTGCGTCCACCGGTGCGGTCTGCCCCAGGGTGTCCGCCGGACTGCCGCAGCCGGTGAGCAGAATTAACAGGGTCAGCAGTGCCGCCACTTGGCGTATCTGTCTGTCTGGTTTCATAATAATAGCCTCCTATTTGGGTTCCGTATATTTCCTGCCAACACACAGACGGCTCTGAGAGGGTGATCAGGCCGTTGCGCGTCCCGATCTGTGCGCCGTCCGGGAATATGCTGCCCCACTGGATACAAGGGTCCGGGAAATATACTTATTCGGACATTATACTACAAACGGAGGCAGGAAAAAAGATGAAAGTGGGGAAACTTTATGGAAAAGCGTCTGAAAAACTATCTGGCTGCGCTGGAACGGCTCACAGAGACGGCGGAAAGGCCCGGGGCCATGGATGCGGAGGTTCTGCGGCGCGCTCTGGAGAACCTTTTGGTGCAGATCCGGTTTTTCCAGCATGAGAGGCTGATACATTTGATCGTCACTGTGACCTTTGCCATCCTGACGCTTCTGTCCCTCTTAGGCTGTGTGTTTTCCCCCCGGCTTCCGCTGTTTGTGCTGGTGATTTTGCTGTTGGTATTGCTGGTCCCCTACATACGGCACTACTATATCTTGGAGAACGGTGTCCAGATGTTGTATGCATATTATGATATTCTGGCGGAAAAATGTAGCAAATAGCACACTTTCGTGTGCTTTTGCCTATGCCGTACACGGGAATTAATACATTTGGTGCTACAAAGTGTTATGGTTTCGAACTATGATATACTCATAGGGAATAAGGGATGCAGAACAGCACAGGGGAAAGCCTTGAGGCGCGTAATGGCAGGGAAACCATATATCAAGGCTGTGCGTTATGCCAAACATTTTCCCGTGAAAGGGGTTGTTGCCCGCAATGTAAAAGGGGAATGGTGCAGAAATGTGCCATGCGGGCACATGGTGGTAAAGGAATCGGAAAAAGAGTCTTCTGCGGCGCGAGGACTCTTTTTTTGATGCGATTATCTGACTTGCCGCTGCTATAGAATCCCATACGCATATTCTCAAAATCCCTGCCATCATGGCTGTAATTCACCAGCACGTTGTGGCTTGTGTCTCCATCGGAATCCCTGTGGTAAGTAATGCCGGTGATAACGCTGCTGACTTTCACTGCCGTGGGCCGGAAGAGAGGGCTTTTGCTCATGACAGTAAATCCGCCGATTAGCATTCCGACCCCGGCCAGGGGGAAGGCTACGTATATGATCCCCATCTTTCGCTAAAGCCGCGCATGAAATTTTTTGTACTTGTCCCATTCTGTAAAATCAAGTATGATAGATATGAATCCTTGCAGATTCCCGGTGTTGCCGCACCCGCCAATATACTTTGGGAACGGGGGGAGTACAGTATCCGGCGGCTCCTGTTTTCCCAGTGCGGGCGCCTGTTATGTGTACGGAGAAGGCATGTCAGGGAGGAGCAATCGGCGGTTACCTGCCATGAATAAAAATTATTATATCATATATCAGCGGAGGATAAAAAAATGAAATTGATTTCCTGGAATGTAAACGGACTGCGGGCCTGTCTGGATAAGGGCTTTATGAATTTCTTCAGGGCGGCGGACGCGGATGTGTTCTGTCTTCAGGAGATCAAGCTGTCGGAGGGGCAGCTTGATCTGGAGACGCCGGGTTACTATCAGTATTGGAATTATGCGGAGAAAAAGGGGTATTCCGGCACGGCCATGTTCTGCAGGCAGGAGCCACTCAGCGTAGCTTACGGCATCGGCGTCCCGGAACACGATCATGAGGGACGGGTGATCACGGCTCAGTTCCCTGACTACTATGTGGTGACGGTGTATACGCCCAACTCCCAGCGGGAGCTGACTCGGCTGTCCTATCGGATGGAGTGGGAGGAGGCTTTTCTGGCTTATCTGAAGAAGCTGGAGGAACACAAGCCGGTGATTTTCTGCGGGGACCTGAATGTGGCCCACAAGGAGATTGATCTGAAAAATCCCAGGAGCAACCGGCGCAACGCGGGTTTTACCGATGAGGAGAGGGGCTGCTTTACCAGGGTGTTGGAGAACGGCTTTGTGGATACGTTCCGCCACTTTTACCCCGATCTGGAAAACGCCTATAGCTGGTGGAGTTACATGGCTCAGGCCAGGTCCCGGAATGTTGGGTGGCGTATCGACTACTTCGTCTGTTCCCAGGGGTTGGCGGGACAGCTCAAGGACGCCAAAATCCATCCCCAGGTGATGGGTTCCGATCACTGCCCGGTGGAACTGGAACTGTAGAGTAAGCGCGTCCGCAGAAGAACCATGCAGGGATACAAAGGAGGCAGCCATGAGTCTGCGGTTTTATTTTGGACCTTCGGGTGCGGGGAAAAGCCATCGGTTATATCAGGAGATCATCGCCCGGTCCATGGAAAGGGAAAAACAGAACTTCATGATCGTGGTGCCGGATCAGTTTACCATGCAGACCCAGAAGGAACTGGTGACGATGCACCCCTCACAGGGTATTATGAACATTGATGTGCTCAGCTTCGGCCGTCTGTCCCACCGCATTCTGGAGGAGGTGGGAGGGGAGGATATTCCTGTGCTGGACGACACGGGTAAGAGCCTGGTGCTGCAGAAAGTGGCGGCAGGGCTAAAAGAACAGCTTCCCGCCCTGGGGGGCTATCTGCACCGCCAGGGTTATATTCACGAGGTGAAAAGCGCTATCTCCGAGTTCATGCAGTACGGCCTGTCCCCGGAGGACGTGGGGAAGCTGACGGATTTTGCGGCGAAGAGGGGGGCGCTGCATCATAAACTTAAGGATCTGAGACTTTTGTATCAGGGCTTTCTGGACTATATACGGGGACATTTTATCACCACCGAGGAGACCCTGGATCTGGTGTGCCGGTCTCTGCATAAGTCCCGGCTGGTTCCGGGCAGCGTTATTGTGTTTGACGGTTTCACAGGCTTTACGCCCATACAGAACCGGGTGATCCAGGAGCTGATGCGGCTGGCGGGGGAAGTGATCGTCACGCTGACTCTGGGGGAGGGGGAGAATCCCTACGAACCGGACGGGGAGCAGAAGCTGTTCTACCTGAGTAAAAAGACGGTGCATGATCTGTGCGCCCTGGCGGAGCAGGCGGGGGTGAAGCGGGGGCAGGACGTGGCAGTGCTTCCCGGGGATCAGGATCGTTTTGCCCAAAATTCGGCGCTTCGGCAGCTGGAGCGGAATCTGTTCCGAATGAGTCCCAGTCCCTTTGCGGGTCCACAAGATCAGATCCGGCTTTTTGAGGCGGACACGCCCAAGGAGGAAGTTCATCAGACAGGGCTGGCCATCCTTTCCCTGATCCGCCAGGCGGGGCTGCAATACCGGGATATCGCAGTGATCACCGGCAGTCTGGAGACCTATGCTCCCCATGTGGAAACAGAATTTGCGGATATGGGGATTCCCTGCTATATCGACCGCACCAGAGGCATTGCCCTGAACCCAATGACCGAGTATGTGAAAAGCGCCTTACAGCTGTTTTTGCAGGATTTTTCCTATGAAGCGGTGTTTCACTATCTGCGCAGCGGGCTGGCGGCGCTGGAACCCGGGGAGATAGACGACCTGGAAAATTATGTGCGGGAGACAGGTATCCGAGGACTGAAAAAATGGAGCCGGCTATTTACGAGAAAAACCCGGGAGATGGGGGAGGAGGAAGAGCCGCTGGAGCGGATCAACGCGCTGCGGCAGCGGATGATGGACCAACTGTCGCCGCTGCAGGGCGGCAGGCGGGACCTGGCGGCGGTGTATGTGAACCAACTCTATGATTTTCTGCATGACAACCGGGCGCAGCAGAAACTGGCCGCCATGGCGGCTGACTTTAAGAATGCGGGGGATCTGGTACGGGCCAAGGAGTACGAGCAAATTTACCGGCTGGTGATGGAACTGCTGGAACAGGTGCATGGGCTGCTGGGGGAGGAGGAGATCACAAGGCAGGAATTCTATGACATTCTGGAGGCCGGTTTTGGGGAGATCCAGGTGGGCACCCTGCCCCAGAATGTGGACCGTATACTGGTGGGAGATATGGAGCGTACCAGGCTGAAGCAGATTCAGGTGCTTTTTTTCCTGGGAGTTAACGATGGCAATATCCCCAAGAGCGCCTCCAAGGGAGGCATTATTTCGGATATGGACCGGGAATTCCTGAAGGGATCCCGGCTGGAACTGGCTCCCACCCCAAGGCAGCAGATGTTTATACAGAGGCTGTATCTGTATCTGAATCTGACCAAGCCTTCCGGGCAGCTATATCTATCCTATGCCCGCATGGGCAACGACGGCAAGAGTATCCGGCCCGCCTATCTGGTGGGAACTTTGCAGCGGCTTTTTCCGGATCTGGAAGTCCGCCGCCCGGGGAGAGCCCCGGTGTTGGACCAGGTGATGACGCCCAGGGAGGGGATGCGTTATCTGGCCCAGGGGCTGCGGGATTTTGTGGAGGGGGTGATAGACGTCCCCGAAGGAGAAAACGGCGAAGAGCCGGGCAGCCGGGACTTTTTTTCCCTGTATGCCGCCTACGCGGGGCAGCAGGAACAGCGGGAAAAGGTGGAACTTCTGCACCATGCGGCGTTTCTGCACTATGAGGAGAGCGGCCTGTCCAGAGCGGTGGCCAGGGCTCTCTACGGCATCAGGCTGGAGAACAGTGTCAGCCGCCTGGAGACTTATGCGGCCTGCGCCTACCGACATTTTTTACAATACGGACTGACCCTGCGGGAACGGGAGGAATTTGGCTTTGAGAATGTGGATATGGGCAATGCCTTCCACCAGGTGCTGGACGCTTTTGCAGGGCGGCTGAAAGAAAGCGGCTATACCTGGTTTGACTTTCCCAGGGAGTGGGGGGACCAGGCCGTGGAGGAGTCTCTGGAGCAGTTCGCGGCGGAGTACGGCAGCAGCGTGCTCTATTCCAGCGCCCGCAGCGCCTATGGGATACGGCGCATGGGCAGGATCCTGAAACGGACGGTCCGAACGCTGCAGCATCAGCTGAAGAAGGGGAACTTCGTGCCGGACGGCCATGAGGTTTCTTTTCACATGGTAAACCGGCTGGAAGAGGTGGATATTACCCTGTCGGAGCAGGAGATGTGGGAGGCTGCAAAGCCGGGCCAGGGCATGACGGGGGAATCCGGGGAGAACCAGATGCGGCTCCAGGGGCGCATCGACCGGGTGGATATCTCGGAAGATGCGGATAAGGTGTATGTGAAAGTGATTGACTATAAATCCGGGGACCGGCGTTTTGACCTGGCAGCGCTGTACTATGGGCTGCAGCTGCAGCTTGTGGTGTATATGAACGCCGCCATGGAACTGGAGGCCCGCAGACATCCGGATAAGGAGATCCTGCCGGCGGCCATGCTTTATTATCATGTGACGGATCCCATGGTGGAATCCCAGGTGGAACTCAGCCCCCGGGAGGTGAACGAGCAGATTCTGGAGAAGCTGCGGATGAACGGCGTGGTGTGCGGTGAGGAGGATATAATCAGGCGGTTGGACCGGGAGATGGGGGACCGCTCCGATGTCATCCCCGTGGAAAAAAAGAAGGACGGGAGTTATTCAGCCCGTTCCAGCGTCATGAGCAGCCGGGAATTGGAAGTAGTATCTGACTACGTGAATCACAAGGTGCGGCAGATCGGACGGGAAATCCTGGAAGGGCATATGGAGGTAAACCCTTATGAAAAGGGCAGCAGCGAGGCCTGTACCTATTGTGCCTACAGGAATGTATGTGGTTTCGACCCCGGTATACCGGGATACCGCAAGCGGCAGCTGAAAGAACTGGACCGACAGGATATTTTTCTGGGCATGGAGGAAGCGCTGGGGGAACTCCCGTAAGGAGCGCTGCCGCAGATACGGACGCACAGGCGGCCGGATCTGCGGCATAGGACGGCGTGCCGAAAGGGAACATGGGAAACTTTGATAGGAGGTGTTGGGAATGGGCATACAATTTACGCCGCAGCAGCAGAAGGTCATCGATCTGCGGGACTGCAATATTCTGGTGTCCGCAGCGGCGGGCAGCGGCAAGACAGCAGTGCTGGTGGAACGTATTCTCCGTATGATCTGTGACGATTCCCGCCCTGTGGACGTGGACCGTCTGCTGATCGTGACCTTTACCAATGCCGCCGCCGCTGAGATGCGTGAACGGATCCGGCTGGGACTGGAAAAAAAGCTGGAAGAAAACCCGGAGGATGCTCATATCGAGCGGCAGGTAACGCTGCTGCACAATGCGCTGATCACCACCATCGACAGTTTCTGCCTATATCTGATCCGCAACCATTTCCAGGAGATCGGGCTGGATCCGGCCATGCGGGTGGCGGACGAGGGGGAGAGCAAGCTGCTGAAACAGGATGTGCTGCAGGCCCTGCTGGAGCAGCATTTTGCCCAGGAGGAGCCTGCTTTTGCCCGTTGTGTGGAGTTCTTTTGTCCCGGCGGCAGGGAGAGCGTGCTGGAGCAACATATTCTAAAACTCCATGAGTATGCAGAGAGTTGTCCCTGGCCGGAGCAGTGGCTGGAGGCGCGGAAGTATGACTATGAAATCCCGGATCAGAGCGCGTGGGAGCAGTCTGCCTGTGGAAAGTATCTGCTGCAGTATCTGACGAAAATGCTGCAGGGCTGTGGGGATACTCTGGGGCAGGCGCTGGAGCTGTGTCAGGAGCCGGACGGTCCCTATATGTATGCGTCCATGGTGGAACAGGAGCGGGAGATGCTGCTGGGCCTGCTGGAAGAAATGTGCTCTTCGTTCTGTTGCGCTCAGCCGCCGGTGGGGGAGGAGGCTGAGCAGGGTCAGGAAAGTAATGCGGGAGAGACCCGGGAACGGGAAAGTAGTGCAGGAGCGGCCCGGGAGCAGGGAAGTAGTGCGGGAGCGGCCCGGGAGCAGGGAAGTAATGCGGGAGCGGCCCAGGAGCAGGGAAGTAGTGCGGGAGCGGCCCGGGAGCAGGGAAGCAATGCGGGAGCGATTCAGGGTCAGGAAAATTATTCCGAAGCAGTATGGGGGCAGACGGGCGCGGAAAAAAGTGGGGATGGAGTGGGTTCCGGCAGCGCTATGGAGTACCTGGCAGAGAAGCTGGCGGGTATCAGCTTCGGGCGGCTGC
>JAAWKU010000088.1 GCA_022797535.1 Lachnospiraceae bacterium
GCGGCGGGTCAGGGAAAAATATAGAGAATACCTGTATATCATCCTCATAGCGGAGAACGAACCTCTGATAAAATATTACCGGCAAAACGGGTTTGAATGGATTGAGGGAAGATATGTAATAGAGCAGGTACACCCGTAACAGACCCACTGCGGGCGTATTCTTTAGTTGACATGATGCGGGCTGGTTTGGTACAATTATAACGAGTGTATAAGCGTTTTACGCCTATCAAATACGAAGTGCGGATGCATGGAGGAAACCTTATGTACCATTGTCATTTGCGGATTTATCTCATCAGCCGCCAGCCCGGGCGGTTTGCGGTAATTGGGGATATGGCCCCGATGGAGTTTTTCACCCACACATTTTTGGAAAGTACCGATCCCCGGCAGGAATTAGCTGCCCAGGCGGACTTGATTCTGGCAGATCTGCAGGGTATGGACGCCGCCTGTGAGGCGGAAAAGCTGGCGGCCTGGAAAAAGCCGGAGGCGGATCTGGTGGTGCTGGCGGACAAGGAGCAGACACAGGCATTGGAGGAATGTCTGCCACAGATCAGCGATCTCTGGACGCTTCCTCTCTCTCAGGGGGAACTGCGTTTTCATTTTTTGCGCTGGCAGCAGAATAGTAAGGTACGGAAGGACTGCTGGGAGGCCAGACAATATCTGGAAGCCACCATCAACAGCGTTCCCAACCTGATTTGGTACAAGGACAAGGATGGCGTTCATGAGAAGGTGAACGACAGCTTCTGCCAGGCGGTGAACAAGACCAAGACCCAGGTGCAGGGCAGACGGCACGCCTACATATGGGATGTGGAGCAGGACGACCCTGCCTGTATCGAGTCGGAGCGCATCGTCATGGAGACCCGGGAGACCCGCGTTTCCGGAGAGTGTATCCAGACCCAGGACGGAACCCGTCTGCTCACCACATACAAGTCGCCCCTCTATGATCTGGACGGCAGCGTCATGGGCACGGTGGGAGTGGCCATCGATGTGACCAGGGAGGAGGCATACGCCCAGGAACTGCTGCAGAGATCCCAGACTTTGGAGGCTATTTTCACTTCCATGGACTGCGGCATGGTGTGCCACAGCCTGGATGGGTCCCAAATTACCCGCATCAATGGAGCGGCGCTGCGGATTCTGGGGTACGAGTCCCAGGAGGAACTCATGGCGGCGGGCTTTGACATGATGGCGTCCTCTGTTTTGGAGGAGGACAGGGCCCGGCTGCAGGAGAGCTTTAAAACCCTGGAAAAAGAGGGGGACAGCACGAATGTGGCGTACCGCATCCAGCACACGGCGGGGGACGTCCTCTATATCATGGGGAATATCAAGCTGATCCGGGAGGATGGGAAACTGATCTATCAGAGGCTCCTTCTGGACTGCACGGCGCAGAAGCAGCGTGAGGAACTGAAGCAGCAGGAGAAGGAGAGACATCAGATCGAACTGATCCATGCCCTTAGTATCGAGTACAGTCTGATCTGCTATTTTGACCTGAGCACCGGGTTGGGAAATGCTCTGAGAAGCGGAGAATGCGAGGCAGGCATCCTGCAGTCCATCTTTGCCGGGGATCTTACCCTGGAGGAGTGCATGGGGCGTTACATAGAAAGCTGCGTCTACGACGATGACAAGGAGGCCATGCGGGAGGCGGCAACCTGCGGATGGCTGGAGAAAGAACTGTCTCATAAAAATAAAAAGATGTGCTTTATCAATTACCGCACCACCTGCTGCGGAGAATTACGGTATTTCCAGATGGCGGCCGTGCGTGTCGGGCAGTGGGATGAAAACAAAGGCATTGTCCTGGGGCTGCGGAGCGTGGACGAGGAGATCCGCAGCGAGATGGAGAAGAAAGCTCTCTTAGAGGACGCCCTGTCCCAGGCCAACCGGGCCAACCGGGCCAGCAAGGCAAAGAGCGTGTTCCTCTCCAATATGTCCCATGACATCCGCACGCCCATGAACGCCATCATCGGGTTCACCACTCTGGCCATCACCCATGTGGATCACAGGGAGCAGGTGGAGATGTATCTGAAGAAGATTATGACCTCCGGGAACCATCTGCTGAGCCTGATCAATGACATTCTGGACATGAGCCGCATAGAGAGCGGCAAGATGCATCTGGAGGAAAAGCCCTGCAGCCTGCCGGACATCCTGCACAATCTGCGCAGCATCATACAGGCGGATGTGCATTCCAAGCAGCTGGAACTCTATATGGACGCCATGGACGTTCAGAATGAGGATATCTACTGCGATGGGCTGCGGCTGAACCAGGTGCTGCTGAATCTGCTCAGCAATGCCGTGAAGTATACAGGGGCAGGCGGCAAGGTGGCCATCAAGGTGGTGGAACTGGCAGGGGCTCCGGCGGGCTATGCCAACTATGAGTTCCGCATCATGGACACAGGCATAGGTATGAGCGAGGAGTTTGTGTCCCATATATTTGAGCCCTTCGAGCGGGAGCGGAACTCTACTATCAGCCGCATCCAGGGAACGGGACTGGGTATGTCAATTACCAAGAATATTGTGGATCTGATGAACGGCTCCATAGAGGTGAAGAGCAAACAGGGCGTGGGCACCGAGTGCGTAGTCTCTTTCACTTTCCGGCTGTACGCCGGGAAGAAAGAGCCTCAGACCATCCCGGAACTCAAGGGCCTGCGGGCATTGGTGGTGGACGACGACTTCAACACCTGCGACAGCGTCACCAGTATGCTCCAGCAGATTGGCCTGCGGGCGGAGTGGACCCTCTCTGGTAAAGAGGCCGTCCTGCGCACCCGGCAGGCAGTGATGCGCAGCGACAACTATTCTGTCTATGTGATTGACTGGCTGCTGCCCGATATGAACGGGGTGGAAGTGGCCCGCAGGATCCGTCAGGAGGTGGGCAGGGATGTACCCATTATCATTCTCACCGCCTACGACTGGTCTGACATCGAGGACGAGGCGCTGGAGGCCGGTGTGACGGCGTTCTGCAGCAAGCCCCTGTTCCTGTCGGAATTGAGAGGATGCCTGAATTCCATAGTCAATTACGAGAAAGAGCAGGAGGCCCCGGAGTGCCAGCCGGAACCGGTCCGCAGGGGAAGGATTCTGCTGACGGAGGACAATGAACTGAATCAGGAGATTGCCGTGGCCATATTGGAAGGCGCTGGATTTACCACCGATGTGGCGGAGAACGGGCAGGTGGCGGTGGAGATGCTGAGCCGGTCCCAGCCGGGATATTACCAGATCGTGCTGATGGATGTACAGATGCCGGTGATGAACGGTTATGAGGCCACCAGAGCCATCCGCAGGCTGGAGAATCGGAAGCTGGCGGCCATACCCATACTGGCCATGACGGCCAACGCTTTTGAGGAGGACAAACAGGAGGCGCTGCGCAGCGGCATGAACGGCCATATTGCAAAGCCCATCAATATAGAATTATTGATGAAAGAACTGGATCAGATCCTGAATCCGGAGGAGTGACGGGCCTGCCGGGCAGCAGGCCGGGTCGGGCGGATGTCGGCCCCAGCGGGACGCCGGATCATATGCATGGAGAAAAATATGATAATCCCAGAGTACATAACGAAGAGTCCTTCGGACATGGTATACTGCAGTGCCGCCGTCAACCGGGAGTACATGGTCCTGATGGGGGACGAACACTTCTATCGTTTCATGGGAAAGACCGTGGGCATCAACATGCTGGACTGCCTTCATCCGGAACTGCGGGAGGAATTTCAACAGGCCTGCGGCAGTCTGGGACCGGGAAACACCGCAAGGATTATAACTGCCATGCAGGGAATGGACGAAGGCTACTGCCAGATTGACATGACCATCAATGACCATGGACGTACGGTGAACGGAGAGCCGGTGTGGGAACTGACCATTTATAATCTGTTTACCATCGAGGAAAAATATCTGCAGGCGTCCAACGACGCCAACAGATACAGAGCCTTTTTGTCCATGTACCAGGATTATCTTTTTAACTATGACGTGGAGCAGGACATCTTTGCGGTGTTCCGCTATGTGGGCATTAAGTCCACAGTGCTGATGAGATGCAGTCTGGAGGAGCTGAAGGAGAACGTCAGGTCCATGTACCCCCGGGAAAGTTTTCAGGAGGAACTGGATGTGTTCTGCCGGCATCTGCTCAGCGCTCAGGAGAATTTCAGCTGCGACCTGCGGGGCCCCATACCCCGGCATCCCATGTTGATGAGCCTGTTTCACATTGATGGCAAGGTAATCTACAAACACAATAACCAAAAGGTGGTACTGGGAGTCCTCCGAATGATGGATCGGAGAGAGGAGGACGCCACCCCCTACTATGCCACTGCGGAGGGGAAGGATTCTTTTACCGGCCTGCTGAACAAGCGGGCCTGCGCAGAGTATGTGGCGGAGGCGCTGGCATCTGGCAGTGAACCTCACTACATGGCCATGATAGATATAGATAACTTCAAAAATATCAACGATACCCACGGTCATATGTACGGGGACAGGGTCATCGGTCAGGTGGCTTCCATTCTCAACAGCACAATGAATGGCAGAGGCATTGTGGGGCGCTTTGGCGGAGACGAGTTCTTTCTCTTTACCAACTGGATCCGTTCGGAGATGGAACTGCGGGCAGTGCTGACTTCTCTGCGCAAGCAGGTGCAGAGTACCTTTGAAAACCGGGAAAAGGGCTGTAAAGTCACCCTGTCCATAGGGGTCAGCCGGGCGCCGGAGGACGGCAGGAGTTATGAGGAGCTGTTCAAAAAGGCAGATAAATGCCTGTATCTGGCCAAGTTTAAGGGCAAGAACCGCTTTGTGATCTATGAGGCAGACAAGCACGGAGACCTGGTGGAGGAGGGGCAATCCATCCGCCACACCATGGATCCACTGGAAAAGGCGGAATACCTGGCGGACGTGGTGGCGGACATTGGCATCCGGCTGTCTGAGAAAGGGGCGGACCCCATGGAGGAGATTCTGGATCAGATCCGTTCCGCCTTTGAACTGGACGGCGTGCGGATCTATCGGGCCGGGCGGGGAGAACCCATGTATATCAGCGGGGATTACCAGTCCGTGCCGGATACGGGTTCCTTTATTGTGAACGACGGGCTGGTCAAAATGTTGGATCATCCGCATTATTTGATGGCCAGCCATATTACCAATCTGGAGGGGGTGAACAGGGAATTCTTTGTGGCTCTGAGAACCAGTTGTATTGAGGGTATGGTGTGTTTCTGCTACCCGGACAGGGAAGGAGTAAACCTGTACTTCTTTTATGAGACTTTCAACCACCGCTTCCGCTGGTCTGAATCCGACAAGAACTTTTTGCTCACCGCCAGCAAACTGATGACCAATGTTTTATAGAAAAATTCATACAGCTAAAAAGAACGCCCTGTCGGCATTGCGGCTCCAGGGCGTTCTTTCTATACTCGTGACTATGGAATTTCAGCAGAGCGTGGATAAGATTGCTGCGCCTGAATAATTGGACCAGACTGACCGGTGCCTCAGACTGACCGATGGACCAGATTGACCAGTGTATCAGGCTGACCGGTGTATCAGACTGACCGGTGGACCAGGTTGACCAGAGTATCAGGCTGACCTGGTGGACCAGGCGTAAGCCGCAGCCTACTTTGCTGGAATGCGCAGAACTGTGAGTGAATAGGCCGGAGCCTCATAGAGGAAGGTATCGCCGATCACGGTCTCTGATATGACAGGAATTATCTTTTCCGGCTCCTCAAAGCTGTTGACTGCGGCGGGAGAGTCGCCTGACAGCACGGTCACCCGGGCCCGCTCCTCGTATTGCTCCTTTACAAAACCTTCCAGGCGGGTATCTACCACAATGGCCTGGCTTGTGGGGTTCACCAGCTTGATAATCAGATCCCCGTTCTCGTCCACATTGGCGGACTCGTACAGAGATTCCGGTGCCTGATAGGTGTAATCCAGATATTTGACATCGTCCAGATAGCCCTCCACATGGCTGCTCGTTACCACCACTTTGATCTGATACACTTTCCCCTGCTGGAGCTTTACGTTTTTCACTGTGCCGGAGATCTGGCCGCTTTTGCTGCCGCCGGACACAATTTGCAGGCAGGACACGGTATTACCCCAGCCACCGATGTTCCAGAACATATTGTTGGCGGCATCCTGTACGCATATGGGGATCAAAAAGCCCTCCGGGCCGGAGAGAACTTCTCCCTCCACTGTGAGCGTGTAGTCAGTCCAGCTGCTGTCACCCACATAGAGACTGTCACCGGTGTTGCCATCCTGGGGATCCCCGGTGTGGCTCTGTACCAGCCTGCCGTTGTCCACGGCCCAGTCTCCCCTCCAGATGCGCAGATCTCCGGGCATTTCTTCGTCCTGGAAATCCGCCTGGTACAGCACTTCACCGGTGGCGTTGGAGGTGACTTTCAGGTTGTCATAGGCTACGCTGGTCTGCCAGCTTCCCAGACCCACGCCGCCGGAGAGCCCCTGGGTCTGCGTCTCTCCCAGAGACAGTTCTGTGGGAAGATTTATGATACCCTTGTTGTTTCCATAGAGCTGCTGTACATAGTAGTTGACGGAACCGTAGACGGAAACATTGTCAAACCAGATCATGTCCGGCTTCCACTGGCTCTGTAGTTTATTGCCGAAGAGGGGCGCATAGCAGGCCATTTCCACCACATCCCCGTTTTTCTCCAGACCTGTCATATAGGCCGCCTCCGCCAGCGCTGCCTCCAGGGTATTGGACTGGGCCGCATATTCCCCCAGGAACACTTTTGCCTGGCTGTCCCTGTCATAGCTGTCGTAGCGGTGGGTGTTGGTGAAGAAGAAGGAGGGTGGTTCATAGTAATGTTCGTCCACCAGAGTGGTGATCTTATCTCCCCAGTCGGCGCAGTCCTCCACATAATTCCAGCCCACCCGGTCCCCGGAGGAGGTGCTGTTGGCCACGATCAACCGTATGTCTCCGTACAGCGCCGGATTCTCCCGGGCAGCCTCGTTGAAGGCGTCCACAAACCGGCGGTAGTGCTGGAAATACTCGGATTGCCACTGTTCGTTGCCAATGCCGATATATTTCAGGGCAAAGGGCTCTTCGTGTCCCATGGCGATGCGCACGCTTCCCCAGTGGGTGGAATCATCCCCCCGACAGAATTCCACCAGGTCCAGGGCGTCCTGTACACACTGGCGGAACTGGTCGCTGTTTATGTCATATACGATATATTTGGGACTCTGTACCTGACAGGTCATGCCTGCGTTCAGCACCGGCACTGGCAGGCAGTTCAGGGCTTCACAGAGTTCAAAAAATTCATAAAAGCCTATGCCGTAGGTGGTATAGTAGGGATGGTTCTTGGTTCCCTTCCAGATGGAATAGCTCTGGGGACGTACCTCCACGCCCCCGGTAGTGGTCATGTCACCCAGGGTGAGCCGGGCCCCGCTGCCAATGGAGTCCTTCCAGCTATACAGGGACTCCTCATCCCGTCCCTCGATGACGCAGCCCCCGGGGAAGCGCAGAAAGGAGGGGTTTAATGCCTCCAGCATTTCTCCCAGATCTTTGCGGATGGGAAGGCCCTTGTAGGTATCCGCAGGCATCAGGCTTACCATGTCCACATCCACCGTGCCCGGGCCCGTCTGCAGAAGCAGGGACGTACCCGAAGGCAGGGACTGGGACGCCGTCTGGCCCACACCGTTTTCGGAGGACTCTGCCTGCAAAGTCAGCTGATACTGATTCCACTGCTTTGTTATGCCGGTGATCTGCCCCGATGCCAGGGAGACGCCGTCTTTGATCAGACTTACCACAACAGGGCCATCGTAGTGGTCCGGGGTCCTGAGATATACCGAAAACACATATTCCTCACCGGCCTGCAGCTGCATGCCGTTCAGATAGCCTTTGTTAAAGATTCCCGGCCCCATTTCTCCGCCGGTATTGATAAGCCGGGCATAGTGGGGATTGTTCCCGTGAAGGCTGCTTCCGTCCTCCGTTCCGTCTATAATGGTAAAGTCCAGGGAGGCTTCAGCGGCGTCCAGGACGGTCCAGCCGTGTTTTCCCTGATTGCCGGCCATATCGCCATACTCAAAAGAGCGGTTTTTCACCAGTTCCGCGTACAAACCGCCGTCCAGGGCATGGTTGATATCCTCCAGGAAGATGCCATAGAGGGTGTCGCTTATGGGACGGGATTGATCCAGACCCGAGGTGTGCACCACGTAGTTTGCCATGGGCGTCCCAGGGCCTTCCTCTGTTTCGGAAGGGACTTCCGCCGTCGATTCAGCCGGCGTATTCTCCCCGGGTCCAGCCGCCGGGGCACCGCAGGCGGTCAGCAGGCAGGCCGCAGTGATCAGACAGCCCGCTGCTTTCAAATTTTGCTTTCTCAGAATCATAATCTGTCTCCTTTCGATTCGATGAAATGATCTATGAAATGACAGACGCCTGCGATATGCGTAACTGTCTGCCATAAATAGTGCAATATAGCTAAATATATACCTTTTGTTTTGTTTATTTTTACAAGACTGCCCAATTTACAACCCGTATGAACTTCCACATCTATAAAATAGCACAAAAAAAATATATTTCCAGCATTGACTTTTTGCCTAAAACATAGTAATTTAGAAATGTATAGAGTTCACTAAAACATTTAAGGATTTAATAAAATAAATGTTAATTAATTTCTATTAATCTAATAAGAAAGGAAAGGTTATCATTATGAAGCAGAAAAGCGGTGTGAAATGGACAGCCATGGCTCTTTCAGCCACCATGCTTCTGGCTGCGGTCCCCTGTGGGGAACTGCGGGCCGAGACGGATGACGGGAGCGATGCGCCCACCTATTCCTCCGACGGCGGGTATGTCAATGAGATGATTGCCAACAACTACACCAGGGTGAGCGCCGGATTCAAGGCGGCTCCCTATACCGGCAGAGAGGTGTTTATCAAGGCGGCGGAACGGATTTCCGATGCAGGCCAGATTACCTCCGAAACCAGAGGATATGAACTGGCGGACCAGGTGGTGGATCTTCATATCGGAGATGTGGTAACTCTCAGCGTGGATGTGCCGGAGACGGCGCAGTATTACCTGGGCTTTGACTACCTGTCCTACGATGAATCGGTGCTTCCTGTGGGGCTGGCCATGACCGTGGATGGGGAATATCCATATTATGAGTGTCGAAATCTGGAATTTGAGACCACCTGGGTGCAGAACGGAGAGAAATCCTACGACCGTTACGATAACGAGATCGTCACCGTGCCGGATAAGCTGATCCAGTGGGAACGCAAGTACTTAAGCGACGGCAGCTATCGGCATTCCCGTCCACTGACGCTGGAACTGGAGGCAGGCAGCCACGAGATCCGGCTCAGGGTCAATGAGGGCAATTTCCTGCTGGGGGGGCTGGTACTGGCAGCTCCGGAGCAGATTCCGGCCTATACGGGGAGTCAGAAGGCGGAAGGTCAGGAACTGATTGAAATTCAGGGTGAGGATTTTACATACCGAAACGATTCTGCCATCCACGGCATTGCCGAGTATGATACCAGCCTTTCACCCTACGAGGTCAAGGACACGGTGCTCAACACCATCGACTCCGATTCTTTTGTCTCCGCGGGTCAGAAGGTTACCTATCAGTTTGACGTCCTTAATGACGGATACTATTACATAGGGATGAACTACCGGCAGTCCGACAAAAATGACTTCCCGGTGTTCCTCAATGTGGAGATCGACGGGGAGATTCCCAATCAGGCGCTGGTGTCCTACCCCATGGAATACACCACCAGGTATCGGACGGCCTCACTGGAGGATGAAAACGGGGAAAAACTCAGCGTATATCTGGAGAAGGGTACGCACACCATTTCCTTTACCATCACCATCGACGAGATTCGGGAGATTCTGGAAGGTCTGGATGAGATCATGTCCGGCATCAATGATCTGTCCCTGGAGATTACGAAGGTGGCGGGAACCAATGCCGACAAGTATCGGGATCTGAAACTTTCCCGTTACATCCCGGATATCGAGGAACAGCTGTACGGCTATGCGGACCGATTGTACGCCCTGCAGGATACCGTGAAGGAATACGCAGGTAAAAAGGGAACCATCGCGGTTCTTTCTTCCATGAGTATTGCCGCCCGGCAGCTGATCTCCCTGGCGGAGGAGCCGGACGAGATTCCTTTCCGGGTGGCGGAGTTGTGCACCAGCCCCTCCAGCGCCAACAGGCATCTGGCCAACACCGTGGACACCCTGATCAAGAACAAGCTGGCCATTGACAGAATCTATATCTACCAGGAGGACGCCACCCTGCCCAAGAAGCCCAATGTCTTTGCGTCGGCGGCCATGAACATCAAGCGGTTTGTGACTTCCTTTACTGACCAGGCTTATTCCACCGGCAATACGGATCCGGAACATCTGCAGGTCTGGGTAAACCGTTCCAGCCAGTATGTGCAGATCATGCAGAAGATGATTGACGAGTCCTTTACTCCCCAGACCGGCATAGAGGTGGATATCTCCATTATGCCTGACCAGTACAAACTGGTGCTGGCCAACACCTCCGGCAAGGCCCCGGACGTGGCCACGGGCATCAACTACACCATCCCCTACGAACTGGCCATCCGGGGAGCCCTGGTGGAGATGACCCGGTTTGAGGATTTCCGGGAGGTGGCGGCCCCCTATGAAGACGGCTTCTTCCTGACTTCCTGTATCAACGGCGGCATCTATGCCATACCTGAGACCATGAATTTCTGGGTGCTCTATTATAGAAGCGACATCCTGGAAAAGCTGGGTCTGGAAGTGCCGGACTCCATGCAGGATGTGATTGATATGCTGCCGGAACTGCAGATGAGGGGTCTGAACTACTACCAGCCCGTGTCCGGCATGCTGCTGATGCGGAACTTCCATGGCACCACGCCCCTGATCCATCAGTTCGGAGGTTCTCTGTACGGAGCCACCGCCCAGGAGGGCACGGCCCTGGGCAGCGCGGAGTCGGTGGACGGTTTCACCTATCTGACGGAACTGTTTACCATTTACAACATGCCCATTAACATCGACAATTTTTACCAACATTTCCGCAACGGAGATATGCCCATCGGCGTGGCGGATTATGCAACATACAATCTGATGACCAACGCTGCCCCGGAACTTAAGAATTCCTGGAGCATCGCCCTGGTGCCCGGCATGGAACAGGAGGACGGTACCATTGACCGCACTGTGTGCGGCTGCGCCGAAAGCAGTGTGATCTTCAAGTCCGACAGCGAGAGAGAGGCCAGGGCCTGGGAATTCGTGAAATGGTGGTCCTCCTCGGAGGTGCAGGCAAAGTTCGGTCAGACCCTGCAGATCACCTACGGCAGCGAATATATGTGGACCACGGCCAATATGGACGCTTTTATGCAGCTTCCCTGGGACTCCGGTGACAAACAGATCATAGCGGAGCAGATGAGCCAGGTGGTGGACGTGGCCAGGGTGCCCGGTACCTATCTGCTGGAGCGGGAGATGAGTAATGCCTTCAACGATATCGTGGTGAACCGGATGACGGCCCAGACCCGCATCGACAGGGCAGTGAAAACCATCAACCGAGAGTTTAACCGCAAGCTGGAGGAATTTGAGTTTATCGACAGCGAGGGCAACACCATAGAGGATTATAATATACCGACCATAGAGACCATACGCGAAATATTGGGAAGGGAATAGGGGGTGAGGATACGTTATGGCAGAGACAAAAGTAAAGAAAAATAAGATAAGCAAACGCAGCAACAACAAAAACGGCTATCTGTTCATTGCGCCCTACGGCCTGGCTTTTACCATCTTTATCCTGGTGCCGGTGCTGCTGGCGGTGGTACTGTCCTTCACCAATTTCAACGCCATTGAGTTTCCGTCCTGGGTAGGATTTCTGAATTATATCACCGTGCTGACCAATGATGAGGTATTCATGCAGCATGTATTGCCCAACACGGTGGTGTATGCGCTGATCGTAGGTGTGGGCGGCTATGTGCTGAGTTTCATCCTGGCCTGGGCGCTGTGTAACTTGACCAGAGGCTTCCGCACCGTGTTTGCCCTGATCCTGTACTCCCCCAGCATGACGGCCGGCGTGGCCATGACTGTGGTGTGGAAAGTGATTTTTTCCGGCGACCAGACAGGCCTTTTGAACAGCTGGCTTATGAGTCTGGGAGTGCTGAACGAGCCGGTGATCTGGCTGATCAACGCCAACTACCTGTTGCCCATCGTCATTATCATTGGACTGTGGTCCAGCATGGGCATCGGCTTCCTGTCTCTGATCGCGGGCATCCTGAACACGGATGAATCCCTGTATGAGGCCGGAGCCATCGACGGCATTAAGAACCGTTTTCAGGAGATGATCTACATCGTCATCCCCAGCATGAAGCCTCAGATGCTCTTCGCGGCGGTGATGGCCATTGTCAATGCCTTCCAGGCAGGCACCATCTTTACGCTGCTCACGGGTAACCCTTCGCCGGGCTATGCCTCCCAGCTCATCGTGAACCACATCGAGGACTACGGCTTCCTGCGGTACGAGATGGGTTACGCGGCGGCGGTGTCCGTGGTGCTGCTGCTGATTGTACAGTTGTTCTCCAAGGTGGCCGACAGGCTCTTTGGGGAGAGAGACGACTTTTAGAAAGGAGGAGAAGAAGATATGGCATATAAAGGACACCGCATCAATCCCACCCGATTTGAGAAAAGCCAGATCAAAATCATCGTGATCCTGCTTCCCCTGGTGGTATTTATGGCACTTCCCATAATATTCATTATCAACCATGCATTTAAGCCCATGGAAGAGTTGTTTGCCTTTCCTCCCACCTTTTTTGTGAGGAATCCCACCCTGGAGAACTTTGAGAGCCTGATCAAGGCCAGCCGGACTTCCGGGATCCCCCTGAGTCGCTATGTGTTCAACAGCCTCATCGTGACTCTGGTGACCATCTTTTTATCCCTGCTGCTCACCACCTGTGCGGCCTTTGCCCTGTCCAAGATCAAGTTCCGGGCCAAGAACACGCTGATGAATGTGAACCAGACCGCTATCATGTTCGTGGCCACCGCCGTGTTGATTCCCAGATATCTGGTGATCAGCAAAATCGGTATGGTGGACAGTTACCTGGCCCATATCCTGCCCCTGGTAGCAATGCCCGTGGCGCTGTTCCTGGTGAAGCAGTTTGTGGACCAGGTGCCGGACTCTCTGATGGAAGCGGCTTATATGGACGGGGCCACGGACTGGCAGGTATATCTT
>JAAWKU010000089.1 GCA_022797535.1 Lachnospiraceae bacterium
CACCGTGGACTCCGGTCTCCACAGATTGTGCTTCAGATGATGCCGGATACGTCCTGCCTCGCACATGCCAGAGGCGGAGATAATCACCTTGGGGGTGGTGTCAAAGTTGATGGCTATAGACTCGTCGCTGGTGATGGACAGCCGCAGCCCCGCAAAGGATATGGGATTGATCCCTTCCTGTACATATTCCAGGGCCTCCCCGTCAAAGCATTCCATGCGATTTTCCTGAAAAATATTGGTGGCTTCCACCGCCAGAGGACTGTCCACATACACAGGGAAGTCCTCGTGCCCTTTCACCAGGCGACCCACCTTAACCTTGCGCAGGAAATATAACAGTTCCTGGGTGCGCCCCACAGCGAAAGAGGGGATCACCACATTGCCTCCTCTGTCGAAAGTCTCCTGCAGAATCTCAGCCAGCGCCGCCACATAATCCAGCCTGTTCTTGTCATGATACCTGTCCCCATAGGTAGACTCCATGATCACATAGTCCGCCTCCCTGGTGGGCTGGGGATCCCGCAGAAGCGGCAGATCCTTGTTGCCAATATCCCCCGAGAACACCAGCTTGCGGGTAACATCGCCTTCCGTAAGCCATATCTCTATGCTGGCAGAGCCCAGCAGATGTCCGATATCGGTAAAGCGAATCCTGATGTTTTCTGCCACCCGGATCTCCTTGTCGTAGCTGCATGGCACGATACGCTTGATACAGCCCTCGGCGTCCTCCATGGTATAGAGAGGTTCCATGGCGGGCTGGGACGCGCTTCTTTTGGCCTTACGATTCTTCCACTCCGCCTCGGCCATCTGGATATGGGCACAGTCACGGAGCATGATGCTGCATAGGTCCGCTGTGGCATGGGTCATATAAATCTGCCCCCGGAATCCTTTGGCATACAAAAGCGGCAGCAGACCTGAGTGATCGATGTGGGCATGGGTCAGAAACACATAATCAATCAGGGCTTCCTCCACAGGCAGGGGCATGTTCTCAAACACATTAACCCCCTGCTCCATGCCGTAATCCACCAGGATGCGCTTACCTCCCGCCTCCAGATAATGACAGCTTCCCGTCACCTCATGGTCCGCGCCTATAAACATCAGCTTCATAGTCCCGTCCTCCTGTCGTATTTTATTTTTCGAGCCATAAATTATGGGTCTATTATAGCATATTCTTCCACTGACCACAAATGATATTTTAGTTCCCCATCTCTTCAAACTGGTGGCTGAGATAGATAATATTGGCCATGGCGATTACCGCGCTGTGCAGCATTTTCTTGGGGTTGCCGCCTATGCTCTCCCCGGGGGCGGCTGCTTCCCTCAGCCCAAAGATGGCATACAGCTTATCCTCAAACTCCTGGCAGAAATAATCAAAGGCCACCTGGGTGGGATACGTCTTTTTCTGCAGGGCAAAGAGTTTCCCGATGTTTTCCATGGAAAGCACATTCTTAGCCACGGCGATAAAAAAGAGCTGGGCGATCTGTTCCCGGTAATACTGCTTTCTCACCGGGCTTGCCACATACCCCTTTTTAACATAGTTGCTGATCATGGAGGAAGTGATCTCCATGCAGCCCAGAGGTTCCAGATACCCGTTGATATACTTGGTGGTCTGCTCCAGATACAGGCCCACATCGGGCAGTTCCTGATATCTGGGCATATGAAATTCACTGATTGTTGTGCTCATATCCGCTCCTGTCTGGCTGTTTGGGCGGGCCCCTCCGCCTCTGCCCATACCTGCTCACGTACATCCGAAACGCCTTGTAACCTAAGCAACACTCTTTTTGTGCTGTTTTCTGATTTGTTGATTTGATTACACATAATATCATACTATATTTGTCCCCATATTTCAATGCATGGAAAACAGCCGGAATGGTTCCGGCGGAGGGAGAGGGCCATGGGGCGGCATCCTTGGCTGGCCGCAGGCTTAACCAAAATGGGGACGCTTCTTTTGAAAGTGGTACACGCCAAATAAGTTTTATTTATCTCTTGACAGGTTTCTCAATAGCTGATATCCTTGTCTTGCATGTTATAAGTTATCAAAAAACCGATGTCAAGGTTACAAACACTATATAAAGGAGATTTCTATGAAATATAAGATTGTTTCCGATTCTGCATCCAATATTCACGCGATCCAGCACGTTCCCTTTTCTTACGCTCCCCTTCACATCATCGTGGGCGACCGGGACTTTTCTGATGACGACAGACTGGACCTGACGCAGATGGACGAGGCCCTCTCTTCCGGAGGCAAATCCGGCACTGCCTGTCCCGGCATCGGGGACTGGCTGGAGGCCTTCGGTACGGCCGAAGTGGTATTCTGTGTCACCATCACCAGCGGACTGTCGGGAAGCTGCGACGCTGCTATGGCCGCCAAAGCCCTGTATGAGGAACAAGATCCCCGGCTCCGGGTCCATGTCATCGACTCCCTGTCCGCAGGGCCGGAGATGGCGCTGCTCATTGAAAAATTGCAGGAACTAATCTGCTCCGGGATGAACGAGGAGGATATTCTCAGGGGCATCCGGGAATACGCCGCCCGCACCAGGCTGCTCTTTTGCCTGAAATCCCTCCGCAATCTGGCAGGCAACGGAAGAGTCAGCCCCTCGGTCGCCAAAATCTGTGAGATTTTGGGCATCCGGGTGGTGGGGCAGGCCAGCGCCAGGGGCACGCTGGAAATTCTGCACAAATGCCACGGAGAGTCGGGGGCTCTTTCCCGCATGGTAAAGATCATGGAGGAGGCCGGCTATTCCGAAGGCCAGGTCCGCATCATGCACAACAGGAACGAAAAGGCTGCGGGTAAGCTGGCCGACCTGATCCGAGAAGCCCATCCCAGCGCCAATGTACTGATCTCTCCCACCCTGGGACTTTGCAGCTACTATGCAGAAAACGGCGGACTAATGCTGGGCTTTGACACATAGAGGGTTGATCTGCCCAGGTTTGTATGTTGCATGTATCAGCAGCCTCTGTTATAATAACTCCGCGATACCCCTGCAGATTCCGGCAGAACAGCAAGTGGAATCAAACATTTTTCTCCCCGTCCCCTTATACTGGATGCAGGGTGGTTGAAACGGAGTAGACAGGCGGGTAAAAAAGACAGCGCCGGGAGGCTGACAGATGTACGAGTGGCAGCAGCAGATTCAAATTTTTATCGACGAAATTGACCAGTGCATCAAGGATCATCA
Source organism: Lachnospiraceae bacterium (assembly GCA_022797535.1). Taxonomy (GTDB): domain Bacteria; phylum Bacillota; class Clostridia; order Lachnospirales; family Lachnospiraceae; genus Acetatifactor. The sequence goes on from JAAWKU010000089.1 coordinate 3,165, forward strand.
GGACGATGCGCTGACCCTGCGCGCCCTCTCCTGCCGACTGGGGTATTCCCAGTTCTATGTCACCCGGAAATTCCAGGAGATATCGGGAATGCGGTTTCGGGACTATCTGCGGCTCCGCAGGCTGGCCTTCGCGCTGCGGGAAGTACGGGACAGCCGTCGAAATTTCCTGGAGATCGCAGTGGACTATGGTTTTTCCTCCCAGGAAGCCTTCACCCGGGCTTTCAAGGCCGCCTACGGCGTCACTCCCGGCGAATACCGGAAAAATCCTGTGCCCGTGGCGCTGCGCACCAAACTGCACTCTTTCGACCGCTACTTTTTTGGACAGGGAGAAATAGGAATGATTCAATCCACAGAGGAAATCAAGATTTATTTTGTAACAATTCCCGCCCACAAGTTCCTGCATATCAGGAACTATGAGAGCATCGGGTATTGGGATTTCTGGCAAAAGCAAAGCCAGATTCCGGGACAGGACTGCGAGACGATCTGCGGCCTGCTGGACAGCGTAAAGGGCAAGCTGGACGATCTGGGCGGCAGCGAGTCCAACAGCGGCAGCGGCCAGATCATAGGGTATCTTAACGATCCCAAGGGCAGACTCTGCAGTTGGGGCATCCCCCTGGCGGAATGCTACGGAGTGCGTCTGCCCATGGATTATAAGGGCGAGACGCCTCCGCAGATGCTCCTGACAGATGTGCCCGAGGGCGAGTATATCGTATTTGAGCATGGTCCCTTTGATTATGATCAGGAGAACCGCAGCGTGGAGGGAAGGGTGGAAGCGGCCATGAGCGCCTTTGACTATAGGGCCTGCGGCTACAGCCTGGACACCACTCCCGGCAGAATGAGCTATCTGTACCATGATCCGGAGCGTTTCTGGAAGATGGTCAGACCCGTTCGGAAGCTGTAGTTTCCGTTACACAACGGCTTTTTTTCTGTCTGCAAGCGCGCGATTGTACTCTTCTATCATCTCTTTGAATTTGGAGACAAATCCGATGACGGACATATCCGTATCGCTGGTGCTGTTGATATGCACGCTCCTGTCTGGCGGGGTGGCCTGCAGATAGTACCCCAAAATCTGGGGAGCGGTAAATCGTACCGTCACGCTGTTAGCATTGGAGTTGGCGGTGGAAGCTGCCTGGCTGGAACTGGACGAACGGGAACTGTTTCCGCTGAAAATCAGGAATCCACCGCCTTGGGAAGCATGAGCTTCTGTACCGCCTCCAGATTATCGCTGGCAAAGCTGGTATCATTGTCGGGAGCAAGTAAGATTCCTATAACAACAGCACCCTGCATTTCCACAAAACTGGATATGCAGGGTGTGGCAGGATAAATGTAGGGTGGAGCATTTGTGGCAGGCCCTCACGCATGGATCACAATCACAGGTATATACCCTGTGTTATAGCTCCTCCAGGATCTTTGCCAGTGACTCATGAGCCAAGGTAAATGCTTCTTCCCCGGACAGCTTCTTTCCGATCCTGCCGTCCTTCTCCAAGGAGGAAAATCCTGTAAAGTCCGACAAATGGGGTTCCAGAGAGAGATAACCGGTGTAACCGTCGGCTTTCAGGCGTCCCAGAATTTCCCGCACATTACCGTCCCCGCAGCCTGCCGGAACCACGCTGCCGTCTCTGCGCAGCGCGTCTTTCACATGAATATATGCGATATAGGGCTTCAGGGACTCATAGGCTTCCAGTGTGTCCTGCCCTGCCTGCACAAAGTTGGCAAAGTCAAACACCGCCTTGAAGTGCTGCCCTCCAAACTGCTTTAAAATGTCCAGGCAGCCCTCTGCCGTCTCTCCGTAAATCCCCTTTTCATTCTCATGAAGCAGGACCACCCCGTTGGCGGCGGCATACTCCGCAAACTGCCCCAGCCGTTCCATGACCTGGCCCCTCCAGGGAACCGCCATCCCGGGGCCGGAAACCGCGTTTTCCTGCCCGGATACGTTTTCCGCCGGGCCGTAGAAGCTAAACATGCGGATATTGGGAGTGTCCATGATATGGGCCAGTTCCACCGTGTGCCTGAACAAATCCATGTGGAGGGCAAAATCATCGCTAATCCGAATCTTGCCGATGGGAGAACCCACGGCAGACAGGGAAAAGCCCCTGTCGTCCAGACGCTTTTTGATCTCTCTGGCTTCGGCTTCGGAATATTCCACAAAATTCCGTCCATCCACTCCCCGCATTTCGATATGGTTCATCTGTAATTGCTCCAGCACCTGCATCTGGGTGTCCAGAGACGCGGCAATTTCATCCGCAAAACCCGTCAAAATAATCTTATCAAACATAATCCTTATTCTCCTATTTTAGTTCCGCAAATTGCTGGTTTTGTTCCCGTGGTTAATAGGTTCCCGTGGTGTCAAATACCACGCCGCTTCCCGTCTTTTTTCTGGAGGTTGCCCGCTTTTTGTTCAGCTCCTGCAGAAACAGTTCTTCATCAAAGGGTATCTCCACCATCTGATCCAGCCAGCTGGACAGGTGCATGGCGTTGGAGAGGGTGAGGCCCCGGATCCCTTCGGTTCCCTCCGCCACCAGAGGCGTCCCGTGAAGGATTCTGGCGGCAAAAGCCTTCAGCACTCCCACATGCTGTTCGTTCTGTCCGTCGGTCTCCACTTCCTCCAGCGTACACGCCGGCTGGGCAAATCCTTCCTTAGAAGTCTTGCAGAATGTTCTCTCATTTTCGCTCAGGCGGTACAGTAACAGTTTGTTGTTTTCGCACACCAGCTTACCCATCTCCAAGGTGATTTCCAGCCGGTTGGTGCCGGGAGTGTCGGCGGTGGTAGTGACAAACACGCCTGTGGCTCCGTTCTCATACTCCAGATACGCCGTCACATCGTCCTCCACCTCGATATCGTGCCATTTCGCCTCATGGCAGAATGCCCGCACCCGCACCGGCATGCCGCACAGCCACTGGATCAGGTCAAGTTGATGGGGGCACTGGTTCAGCAGCACACCGCCCCCTTCCCCGTCCCATGTGGCTTTCCAGTCCGCCGCATCGTAATAGCTCTGGGTTCGGTACCAATCCGTGATAATCCAGTTGACCCGCTTAATCTGCCCCAGTTCCCCGCTGCCGATCATATCATGCATTTTGCGGTAGACGCAGTTGGTCCTCTGGTTGAACATAATGGCAAAGACCTTATCGGATTTTTCCGCCGCCTCATTCATCTCCCGCACCTGCCTGGTGTAAACCCCCGCAGGCTTCTCACTGATGGCGTGCAGGCCATGTTCCAGGGCGTAAATCACCAGTTCCGGGTGCAGATAGTGAGGAGTGGCCACCAGCACGGCGTCACAGCTTCCGCTCTCTATCAATTCCCTGCCCTCGCTGTAAACAGCCACGTCCCCGGGAAGTTCCTTCCCGGCCCACTCCCGCCGGTCCTCCCGAATGTCCGCCACTGCCGACAGCTTTATCTCGGGCACTTTGCCCTCTAAAATGCTTCTGACATGATTGGTGCCCATGCCGCCGATGCCGATGATTCCCAATCTTACCTGTTCCATACGATTCCTCCTGTTTAAGTTCCGTATATCCCCTGCAGGCGCGCCATTACCCTTGATTCGGATATGGCCGTCCCGATCCGAATCAGCCCGCTCCCCGGGCATATACTGTTTACTGTTTTCAGTTCCTATCTGGCAAATTCCTGCGGGCGCATTCCGGCACTTTGGTACATCCGCATCATAACCTGCAGGGTGGTAGATACCGAAGCCAGATCATTGGCATAGGGGGTATCCTCCTCCAGGCTGCGGTAAAAATCACCGATACAGGCCGCATGGCCGCTTCCCCAGTATGATTTCCCCGTGGCTTCGCCGGCTTTCAGCCGAAACACCGCTTCCCCGCCCTGGGCATAAACTACGGTCACCGTCTCCCCCTCCAGGCGGATGCTTCCTTTTTCACAGACCAGTTCTATCAGCACCGGAGAGTCTGCCACATAGGCGGTGGTGGCGTAAAAGCAGGCCCTCCTCCCCCGGGGAAATCCCAAAAAAGCCTCCACTGTGTCCTCCACCTCTGTCACTCCCTGGAGATGATGGTTTCCCATGGACGCTTCCACCACCTCCGGCTCCCCCAGCCATCGAAGCAGCAGATCCAGCGCGTGTATGGATTGATTGATCAGCGCGCCGCCGCCTTCCGTCTCCCAGTTTCCCCTCCAGTCGCTGTTCTGATAGTAAGCCGCATTTCTGTTCCAGGTGACAAAGGCCCTCCCTCCCCGGATTTCTCCCAGACTGCCTTCCCGCAGCAGTTCGTCCACTTTTCTGGTAGAAGCATTGTACCGGTTCTGGAAACAAACTCCCAGTTTCCCACAGCTTTCGGCCAATGTCTGCTTCAACTGCGCAAACTGCTCTGTGGAGATGGCAGGAGGTTTTTCCATAAACACGGAGCCGCCCTCTTTCAGCACTTCCATGGCCATAGGCACATGGAGCGCATGAGGCGTACAGATATGTACCACATGAGGATGCTCTGCCGACAGCATCTCCCCAAGGCTTCCGTAAGTTTTCGCCCTGCCCTTCCCATATTGCACGGCCATTTTTTCCGCGCGTTCCGGCTTACAATCCACAAAAGCGCAAAATTCCACTCCTTCCATGGCGCTAAGCGCCTGGGCATGTACCTGGGAAATTCCTCCGCATCCCACGATTGCCACTTTCCTGTTCATAAGTCCTCCTGAATTTAAGCCAGTTTTGGTTCTTCAGCCGCTTTTCGGCTGCCATGGCTGTTTTCCTCAGTATATAACGCCATGTTCCAGGATACAATGTGTAAACCTTACATGAATATGACGAAATCCGACCTGTTTTTGTCACTGGTTCCCAACCGGCTCAATCCTCGTTTTCCGGCAGCTCCATCTGCCGCAGTTTTTCCTCCAGAGCAAAGAAGCGTCCTCCCTGCTGCCCTGCCTGCCATTCCTCCAGACGCTGTCGGGCATGGCCCTCCACCTCCCGGCGCAGTTCCTGGGCAGACATACGGGCAGCGCCCTGCCCCCAGATAATCACCTGTTCCAGAGCATCGGAAGTGGCCACCGTCACCTGGTATTTCCGGCCCATCTGATGAACGGTTTTCTCGATATACTGGTCCGCAGTCTCCGCCTCTTTTGTGTAGACCACATGAATATTGTGGTATCGCTGCACCGTGCCTGGATTGCCCTTGACCTTGTAGGCGTCGTACACCAGAATCAGCGTATCCTGAATATAGCCCTGATAATTGCAGAGGATGTCCATCAGTTTTGTCCTGGCTCCCTCCACATTGTCCCTGGCCATCTCCCGCAGTTCCTCCCAGGCAAAAATAATATTGTAGCCGTCCACCAGCAGATACCGCTCCCGAGCCTGTCCGGGCGTGCCTCTGTACACGGGCTCCCTGGGGGCGGCGGCAGCCCTGGCCGACGGTGCGGGCCGGTTCCAGGGGTTTTTGTCCAGCGCCCTGGTGCCGTATGTGCGCAGATAGATCTCTTCGATTTCCTCCTGGCTGATGTAGCGGTCCTCCCGGCCTCCCCGGCCTGTCTGGGTCTGGCCCCCCGCGTCGCCCTGGCTGTGGCCCCGGGGGCCCCCTGTCCCCGCCCTGGCTGTGTTCTCTTTCGGTCTGCCGCTTCCAACGCCTGCCGCTTCCTCCCACCGGCAATCCGCCGGCGGACCGAATACCTCCGGCAGAAGCTGGCGCAGCCTGTCTCCGGCGTCCACATGAGCGTAGTCCCCCACCTGCTGCCAGGGTACGATAAAGCCCGCCCCGTGGGCGCAGAATACAGAATCCGCCGGGTTGTCCAGATCACGCTCCGGGTCATATCCATAGCTTTCTATGACCTCCTGCTCATTGTGGCAGGGGGCATATCCATGAAACCGGCAGGAAAGCCTGCCCCTGCCCCTGGTGTAGGCGTTCACCTCCATCTGGTAGCCGTTCAGCGTGGCCACCGGGGCCGTGCCCCGAAGAATGCTGCGCTCTCCGATCGTCTCCGGATCCTCAAAGCTGCCGCTCTTTTTCTGAATATCACTCATGGCCCGCCCCAGATTCTCCGTGGGCAGTTCCAGGGTGTAGGCATACCTGGGTTCCAACAGACGGCACTGTGCCTGCATCAGTCCCTGCCGCAGGGCCCGGTATGTGGCCTGCCGGAAGTCACCGCCCTCCGTATGCTTCAGATGTGCCCTCCCGGCTATCAGCGTGATTCGCAGATCTGTTATGACTGAATTGGTCAAAACCCCTTTGTGCTGCCTCTCCTCCAGATGAGACAGCACCAGCCGCTGCCAGTTCCTGTCCAGATCATCCGCGCCGCACTCTGTCCGCAGCACCAGCCCACTGCCCGGTTCTCCCGGCTCCAGCAGCAGATGCACCTCCGCGTAATGGCGCAGCGGCTCAAAATGTCCCACCCCTTCCACTGCCCTTGTGATGGTCTCCCGGTATACGATGCTCCCTTCTCCAAAAGACACCTGCGTGCCAAAGCGGCGGGCAATCAATTCCCGCAGTATCTCAATCTGCACCTGACCCATGACCTGAGCGCGGATCTCCCCCTGTCCGGGGGATCTGCCCTCCTGCCACAGAATATGCAGTTCCGGTATTTCCTCTTCCAACAGGTACAAATTCTTCAGCATCTTGTGGGCGTCGCACCCCTCCGGCAGTTCCACCCGATAACTGAGCACCGGCACCAGGCTGGGTTTTTCGCTGTCGGACAAGGCCCCCAGCCCCTGGCCGCTGTAGGTCCGGCTCAGACCCGTGACGGCGCAGACCGTCCCTGCCGGAGCCTCCTCGGCCAACTGATAGCCTGCCCCGGAATATAATCTGATCTGGTCAATTTTCTCCCCGCCCAGCAGTCCCTTTACCTTCAGACTTCCCCCGGTGACTTTCAGATTGGTCAGTCGATTGCCGCCTGCGTCCCTCTCAATCTTGTACACTCTGGCCGCCAGTTCCGGTCCATAGACCGGCTGGCAGGTATAGCGGGCAAGGCCCTGCAGCATCTCCTCCACCCCCTGCATCTTAAGCGCGGAGCCGAAATAGCAGGGAAAGACCTGCCGCCTGCGAACCGCATCCTGAACCAGAGACAGGCCCAACAGCCCCTGCTCCAGATAGGCGTCCATCAACTCCTCACCACACAGAGAAAGCCGCTCCAGCCATTGATCCCGAAGAAGCCCTTCAACATTCCTGATCCGGGACGGCTCTTCCAGGTTTTGACCCGGCGGGACAATCTCTTCACCTTCAGCTTCCAGAAAACAGTCTGCAATGGTAAAATCCACGCAGTTTTCATCCAGCCTTTCCCGCAGTTCCCTTAATACGGCCTGGGGATCCGTGCCCGGCTGATCCATTTTATTGATAAACAAATAGGTGGGAACCTCATAGCGTCTGAGCAGTTTCCACAATGTCTCCACATGTCCCTGTACCCCGTCCGCTCCGCTGATCACCAGCACCGCCGCATCCAGCACCTGCAGAACCCGCTCCGTCTCTGCGGAGAAATCCACATGTCCCGGGGTGTCCAGCAGAGTAATTTCCCTGTTTTGACCCTGGCAGTCAACGCTGATCCGGGCCTGTTTGGAGAAGATGGTGATCCCCCTGGCCTTTTCCAGATCATGGGTGTCCAAAAAAGCATCCCCGTGATCCACCCGGCCCAGCCTGCGGATCCCCCCGGTCAGATACAATATCCCCTCCGCCAGCGTGGTCTTGCCCGCGTCCACATGGGCCAGAATGCCCACTGTCAGCCTGCTGTCTCCTCTATCCTCCATACCCGTCATATCCTCCACACCCATTTTATTCTCTTTCCCATTGCGTCCCCAGTCCCCTCGCCGCTTCTCATTGGCCTGCCTGTCTTTTTCCATTGTACAGGAAAAAAGTATTAATGTACAGTAAAAAGACCCTGCCTTCCAGGGGCCCCGTGGAGCCAGGCAAAGGTGGGAAAATAAATTAAAAAAATAAAACAGTCTCATTGCATGGCCCCTGGAGAAGCATTATAATTCTGCCAGGAGGTGGAGTCATATGGCAAACGAGGAACAGAAAGATTTTAACGCTATGCTGCAGGATTGCAAGGATATGCCGAAAATCCAAATCATAACAGATCAAAAAAGCATTGAGAAATATGGCGGGAACAGAATGTATTTTGCGCCGCCCACAGACTATGACAAGGTGATGAAGCTGGTCCCCTGGGGAAAAGTAATCACCATAGGAGAAATTCGGAATTATTTTGCCAGACTGGCCGGAGCGGATTTTACAGAACCTATTACGGCCGGAATCTTTGTGTCCATTGCGGCATGGGCCAGTTACCAGCGCGCCCAATGCGATACGCCCTATTGGCGGACCCTGAAAGCAAACGGAGAATTAAACCCCAAATATCCCGGAGGGGCCCAGGCCCAGAAGGAAAAGTTGGAAGCCGAGGGACACACCATAATTATGAAGGGCAGAACCAATCTAAAATATTTTGTTAAAGATTATGAAAAGGTACTGTTTGAAATCACTGCAGACAGGCCCTGGAAGGAATGTGAATAGCACCGTATTTTATAACCTGTGAAGTTCTCTGGTAAATCCATGTTGCTATGTGAAGGCGCAGCAAACCCATGGGGGGCAGGCTAAGCCTCCTGCCCCATGGTTCCCCGTAGATATCTGCGCATGGCAACCGCCCGGCCTCCCTGTCTGACCGCCGCCATTTTCCGCAGGGCACGTTCTCTGGCCTGACGGCGGATCCGCAGGTGTACGGCCAGGGAGACGGCAAAGCTGATGATCAGAAAGGCGTAGAAACTGATGCCCCGGGAGACCAGCATGGCCGGCGTGACCATCCCTGTGCCAAATACTGTGGCAAATGCCGTCACAAACCCGCCTTCCGCAGGCCCTACGGCGCCGGGCAGCGGCAGATTGCTGACCGCAAGAGTGAGCAGCGCCTGGAGTCCCGCAATCTGAAACCATCCATATCCCTGGAGACCAAAGGCCAGATACACCATCCAGGGGACAGAGAACAGCAGCCCCAGCTGTACCACGCACAGGGCCAGCACTTTCAGAGCCAAACCGGGATTCGCCTTCATACAGGACGCTCCCTTGGCGTACTCTTCCAGCTGGCGCTGCATTTTTTCCCGGGCTAAAGCAGGATCCCGGAGAAGGTGAAGGATTTCCAAAAGCCGCAAAACGCCTCCGCAGATACGCCGGGACATCCCAGGCAGGAACATCACCATGCCCATCCCCACAGTGAGCAGCACCATCATCCCTGCCCCATAGAGCAGCAACACTCCCATGCCGCCGCTGAATTGTCCCCCTTTGGGGCAAAGCAGCCATACGCCCCCGCCCCAGATCAGGGTTGCCACCTGGTAACACGCGGCAATCAGCATCATGTTCAGCGCCCCATGAGCGGCGGGTATCTCATCCTGACTCATGCAGTAAATCTGAGCCGGTTGCCCCCCCGTGGCAGAAGGCGTGATGGAACTTACATAGAAACCCACAAAGGAATATCCCAGGCAGCGCCGATAGGGGACCCGGTGTCCCAGCCTCCCCAGAATCAGCCTTGTACACAGGGCCTCGCATCCCACATATCCCAGCATCAGACACAGGCCCCCAAAAAGAAAGGGGGTTTTTACCTGTTTCAGGCTCTCCCACAACAGGGGGAGGGACTGCCCTTTGAACAGCGCTGCCCCGGTTACGGCCATCATAGCCGCCAGAAACAGTACCCCCAGATATTTTTTCCTGCCCCGGATCATATGGCAATCCTCCCTTCCCCGGCAACCGCCTCCATCATTTGGTCCAGAGTATCTGCCTGCAGCTGCCTTCTGAGGCATTCCATGTGATATGCCGCTGCTGACAGGCGCGTTCTATCCAGTAAAATCTCCTGTATCTCCCCGGCACAGTTGTCCGAATCTGCCACCCAGCCGATGCCCTTCTCCTCCATCCATCTGGCATTGTTCCGCTCGTTCTGCAGAGTGGGCGGCCAGGTAAGGATGGGTACTCTGGCAAAAATGGCCTCGAACAGGGTAATTCCAC
>JAAWKU010000090.1 GCA_022797535.1 Lachnospiraceae bacterium
GCGGAACCGGCGCGGCAGAGAACTTCAGAATTATCTGCAGAGAGCCGGGAGGACAAGGCCCGTCGACTGCAATGGCTGCTGCAACAGTTGATTCGAGAGACACTTCGTGAAAATAATGAGGAACTCTGCCAGAATATAAAAGAAAGTCTGATCAAGGAATTGGATTATCAATTCCGTAACCAGGAGGAGCGGGAAGAGGAGAGGGACCGCCAGGCCCAGCAGCGTAGTGAGGAGTACTATCGGAAGATGGACGAGCTACTGTGCAAAAAGAGTCGTCGGAAAGTGGAGAAGCGGGACAAGAAGGCACAGGCCGCGGAAAAAGCAACGTCCCCCAAGCCTGCCGCAAGCAAGAAAAAAAGGCATTTCGTTTTCTGAAATGCCTTTCGCCCTCACAAATACAGTTACTCTTCGCTGATAGTACCTACGGGGCACTGACCAGCACAGGAACCACAGGAGATGCAGGTATCAGGATCGATTACCGCAACACCGGTTTCCATGCTGATTGCGCCTACGGGGCACGCACCAGCACAAGCACCGCAACCTACACAAGCGTCACCTACTACAAATGCCATACTCTTATCCTCCCTATTAAATAGAATTGTATACTTAATACCTCTCTTATTGTAATATAGAATCTGGTTGAATACAAGTACTATTTTTGTTCGGCGCGGCGTTTTTTGATGCCATCCAGGATGACCTGCTTTTTCTCCACCACCTTCTCCTTATCCATGGCGGGAACCCCGGCCAGCTTGTAAGGAAGCCCCAGTTTCTTGTACTTTGCCTCCCCCATGGTGTGGTAGGGCAGCACATCCAGCGCTTTCAGGTTGTCAAATTGACCGATAAAATAGCCCAGGTCAAAAAGGTATTTATCATCGTCGGTTATGCCCGGAACCACCACATGGCGGATCCACATATCCACTTTTTTCTCGTTCAGATATGAGGCAAATTCCAGAATATGCTGGTTGGGCTGGGAGGTCAGTTCCCGGTGCCTGTCCGGATCAATGTGCTTGATATCCAGCATTACCAGGTCCGTCAGCGTCATCAGCTTATCCAGCTTTTCCAGCCAGGCAGTGTTGGAAGGATTAAAGGCGATGCCGGAACTGTCGATACAGGTGTGTATATTTTTTTCTTTTGCCAGTGTAAACAAGTCGGTCAGGAAGTCTACCTGCATCAGAGGTTCCCCTCCTGTGACTGTCAGACCCCCGCCGTTTTGGTAAAAGGCGCTGTTTCTTTCATACTGCTCAATGATGTAGGCGGGCTCCATCATGGTTCCGCCATTCATTTCCCAGGTGTCCGGGTTGTGACAATAGGCACAGCGCATGGGACATCCCTGCACGAACACCACAAAGCGCGTGCCGGGGCCGTCTACAGTGCCGAAACTTTCAAGTGAGTGGATTCTTCCTTGCATAATTACCCCTTTCCGAATACCGCAGGCCCTGCCGGCGGCGTAGCATTAGCCGGAGTGTGGAAATCACTTCCACCAGGCTCATAAAATGATTATAGCAGAAACAGGAACAAATGAAAAGGTGGATTTCCGATGATATAGTATTTCCCACTGCACGCTTTCCTATTTAAAATTATGACTTGTGGGCGCGCCTTTTCTGCTCTTGCTGCCTGGGCGGATATAAAAGGAAAAAATTATTTTGGAATGAGTTTCCATGCGGCACAAAAAGAGAGTGCCCGGTAAAGGACACTCTCTCTGGAATTCTAAATTTCTGCCGGTATCTTTGGCTACACCCAACGATACCGACGAACTGCTTTGTTAATATCAGATTGCCTCGTGGAAGGTACGGGAGATAACGTCAGCCTGCTGCTCCGGAGTCAATTTGATGAAGTTCACGGCATAGCCGGACACGCGGATCGTCAGCTGGGGATAGTTCTCAGGATGAGCCTGAGCATCCAATAAAGTATCTCTGTTCAGTACGTTCACATTCAGGTGATGACCACCCTTAGTGGCATATCCATCCAATAAGTTTACCAGGTTGTCAACCTGTGCTGCACTTGCTGCCATAATTTTTTCCTCCTGATTTTTTATTTTGATATATTATATGCCGCCTGCCCTTAGGAGGGCGGCATGTGTTGCTGTTATTCGTAATCGTCCAGCCCCTGATGCAGAGTGGGCACGCTGCAGGCCAGAGGGGTGCGGGAGCAATCCGAGCAGCCCATGGTCTGAACGGTTTTGTTTTCCTCGGCGTCGTCACGGTCCACATTGATATGTCCCATGCCTTCGGCCATGCCCTGATCAAGCATTTTCACGAGGTCATCAATCATCTTGTTCTCATCCATATTTTCCTCTTTCCTGCATAACCGGAGTCTGACCCGGGCCAAACTCCGGCCACGGCTGCAATATTGTATTTAGGCTGTTGCACGGTGATATCTCGGTGTTCGCAAGTTTTACTTGCTTAAATCTAATTCGAGTATCACACGGTGATATCTCGGTGTTCGCAAATTTTATTTGCTCAGATCTAATTCGAGTATCACACGGTGATATCTCGGTGTTCGCAAGTTTTACTTGCTCAGATCTAATTCGATATCACCGGAGAATACCTGGTCTTCCTTGCCCAGAGCGCCGGGAATGATGGTGAAGGTGTTGGAGATACCGTCCTGCGCATCATTGAAAGGCAGCTTGGATACGGACGACAGGGAAGCCACTGCGCCGTGGGTGTCGCGGCCATGCATCGGGTTAGCGCCGGGAGCGAAAGGCTGTCCCTTTCTGCGTCCGTCGGGCGTATTGCCGGTTGCCTTGCCGTAAGTTACGTTGGAAGTAATGGTCAGGATGGAAGTAGTAGGGAATCCATCTCTGTAAGTGTGGTGTCTTCTGATCGCGGTCATGAACTTATGAACCACATCCTGGGCGATGCTGTCAACGCGGTCGTCATCGTTACCATACTTCGGGAAGTCGCCGGTGGTCTTAAAGTCAACGATGATACCATCTTCGTCGCGGACAACTTCAACCTTGGCGTACTTGATTGCGGACAGGGAGTCAGCCACAATGGACAGGCCGGCCACACCGGTTGCAAAGTATCTTCTCACATCCCTGTCATGCAGAGCCATCTCAGCTCTTTCATAGCAGTACTTGTCATGCATATAGTGAATGATGTTCAGGGTGTTTACATACACATCAGCCTGCCACTCCAGCATGTCGATAAACTTGCTGTATACATCGTCGAAGTCCAGAACATCGCCGACCACGGGACGGTACTTGGGGCCAACCTGCTTCTTGGTAACTTCATCCACACCGCCGTTCAGAGCATACAGCAGGCACTTGGCCACATTGGCGCGGGCGCCAAAGAACTGCATCTCCTTACCAATTCTCATGGAAGATACGCAGCAGGCAATGCCGTAATCATCGCCATGAGTCACTCTCATCAGATCATCGTTCTCATACTGGATGGAAGATGTGTTGATGGAGGTCTTGGCGCAGAAACGTTTGAATCCTTCAGGCAGCCTGGTGGACCACAGTACGGTCAGGTTGGGCTCGGGTGACGCGCCCAGATTGTACAGGGTTTGCAGGTAACGGAAACTCATCCTGGTAACCATGTGACGGCCATCTACGCCCACACCGGCCAGGGATTCGGTTACCCACACGGGATCACCGGCAAAAATCTGGTTGTACTCAGGTGTACGGGCAAACTTGATCAGACGCAGCTTCATAATGAAGTGGTCGATGAACTCCTGAATCTGCTCCTCGGTGAACACACCATTCTTCAGGTCTCTCTCAGCGTAGCAGTCGATGAAGGTGGAGGTACGTCCCAGGGACATAGCAGCACCATTCTGCTCTTTAACCGCGCACAGATATCCGAAGTAGGTCCACTGAATTGCCTCCTGTACATTGGCAGCGGGCTTGGAGATATCGCAGCCATAGGAAGCGGCCATTTCCTTCATCAGCTTCAGCGCCACAATCTGCTCGGAGATTTCCTCGCGCAGGCGGATCACGTCATCGGTCATTACACGGCCGGTGGAATCCTTCTGCTCCTGCTTATCCTCGATCAGTCTGTCAATACCATACAGGGCAACTCTTCTGTAGTCACCGATAATACGGCCGCGGCCATAAGCATCGGGCAGACCGGTGATAATATGGGAGGAACGGCAGGCTCTCATCTCCTGATTGTAAGCGTCGAAGCAGCCCGCGTTGTGGGTCTTTCTGTGAGTGGAGAAGAACTCGCTGATCTCGGGATCAACTTCGTAGCCGTTGTCGGCGCAAGCCTTCTCTGCCATACGGATGCCGCCGTAAGGCTGAAGGGATCTCTTGAAAGGCTTATCGGTCTGGAAACCGACGATGGTCTCCTTGCTCTTGTCCAGATAGCCGGGACCATGGGAGGTGATGGTGGAGACAACCTTGGTGTCCATATCCAGAACGCCGCCTGCCTCTCTTTCCTGCTTCTGCAGATCCAGTACCTGTGCCCACAGATCCTTTGTGTTTTGTGTAGGGCCGGCCAGGAAAGCGTCATCTCCATCATAGGGATGATAATTCTTCTGGATGAAATCACGGACATTGATTTCATGTTCCCACTTGCCGCCTACAAACTCGTTCCATTCAGGTCTCATTTGAAATAGCCTCCTATAAGATATTGAATTAGTGAATGTGTTTTGTAACTCCTAATCCTTATGCCCCTATTATAGGAGAAAGACTCGGGATAGTCAAGGCTGGTAGTGTACTTTTTCCTGTACATAATTGCTATTTTGCGTATGGTTTTTATTAAAATTTTATAAAAACTGTCCATAAAGAATAATGTCTTTCTTTGAAAAGATTGTTTGACGAGATTCTTTATATATCTGCCGCCACTACAGATTCTGCCGGAAAAACCGACGATTGGGGATAAGTTTTGCGCAATCGCATGGTTAGGCTTGTCAGAACAGGGGAAAAGTATTATACTGAAAAAGGTATTTTTCACACTTTTATGATAAGGAGGTACAGAACAATGGAAGGAATCACCAAGGAAATGACCATCGGCGAAATCCTGCGGAAGAACCCGGATGTGGCCCCGATCCTGATGGAGGCGGGCATGCACTGTCTGGGGTGTCCGTCCGCTCAGGGCGAGAGTCTGGAAGAGGCTGCGATGGTACACGGCATTGATATCGAAGTATTGATGAAGAACATTCAGGAGGCATAATCCGGGGCGAGGTGTCCGGCAGAAAAACCTCAAAAGCCTGTGGAGGTGAAAACCACAGGCTTTTATTATGCGCTCTCGGGCATGGGCTATGGGATTTAGATCTTTGCCAGAGCCTGCAGCGCGTTTTCCGAAATCAATGTCTCACAGTGTTCTTCCAGATAGGAAGAGGTGGAGGGCGTCACTTTCGTAAAGGAGCCGTACTCCGAAAGGATATTGCAGCATCTGTTAAAGTCGGAGGCGTCCTTCTGAGGGTGAGACAGGAGAAGCAGGTAACATTCCTCCCGGGCGTCCTTGTACAGGGAACTGCTGCCGGAGAGACCGCCGGAAACGGTGACAGCGGCCGACAGGAGCAGATGCAGGGACGGGAATTTCAGCATTCTCATAGTCAGCTGGCTTTCTGCGTCCTGCGAGGGTTTTGCGTCGGGCGCATTTCCGGAGGGGAGTTCTTCACTGCCCTGCAGCCTGCGGAACAGGTCCAGTACCTCATCGGCAGCGCCGGAGGCGTCTTCTTGGTCCTCCTCCATCTCTTCATGCACAGAGGGGGCAAAACGGGCGAACCGGGTATCCAGTTCTTCCGGATCTTCCACTTTGGTTATGATTAAAACGATGCATTCCGCATTCATGGGTATGGCTTCGATCATCAGCGGGATGTCCTCGGCCTCGAAGCCAAATTCAAAATTGGCCTGCTGCATCATATCTCGAAACAGATTTTTGGCCTTTTCCGTCCCGTAAGCCAGTTCGCTGATCTGGAGTTCCCGGCTGGCCAGGTCTTCCTTGGTCAAGGTGCAGCGAATCTGGTTTTCGCTTACTTTTTCTATTTTCATAGGATCAACTCCTTTCAGAACTACACAATAAATCGGTATTTGGACTTGTACCATCCGAACATGCCGCTGCACGCGTATCACTGGACCAGCCGGTGAACCCGCGTTATTACGTATTTGGAAGCAATACATCCAAACTTGCCATTTCAGCATATACTTTCCCGGGTTCTTCGTCAATAGACCTGGGAATGTTTTTAGAAAAAATTTAATTTTCCACTTGCCAAAATCTGACAGAAGACTTATAATGCATTTTAAGAGATGCTTCCGATATTCCGTACAGGAAGGGAGGCAAGCGGTAGAATATCTTTATTTATTCCGAAGATTCGGAACATTTCGTTCCTCTCATCCCTTTTATTTATAGTATGAGTCAATCTGATTTTTGCTAAACTAATTCGGGATGTCTTACAAGCGGTTAATGCGTGCTTGATCGGTCTATATAATATATTTCCCACTTTTAAATTTTAAGTCACATTATAATTCAAAATCTACATTTTTATATTTTGCATTGTACTGTCGGAGCTCTCTGTACCAACTATCTCCTTTGTCACCCCAATACAGATATGGAAACTGCTGGCATAATATATCACATTTTTCCTTTTGGATGTACAGCATACGGGGAGGAGGGATAATTTGAACGAAGAAGAAGTCCAAAGCGTCCAGGAGATGATGCGGATGCAACTGCAGAAAGTGCAGGAGCGCGGCGTGGGCCTGTATATGGATGACCGGCCTGCTTCTCCGGAGGAAGTGGCCCGCAAATGCATGCAGGAGCAAACAGTCTATATGCCTGATTATGTTCTGAACGATATGGGCATTCTTGAACAGGTAAGGTTTGACAGAATCGATCCACAGTAAGCCATGGATCAGTGCCTCGAAACAGGGCGGAACGAATGCCTGCGGCGGAGAATGCCTCTCTTACGAATTGCGGCTGATAAAAATAATATGACGTTCTGCCGTATTTTGTCAAAATAATTGGTGACGTTATGAGGATAGTTTGGTATACTGTTACATATGGGCGGAAGGGGAAAATTCCCCTTTCGCCGGTATGTATGGTGTTAATCTGCACAATGTATATGATATTTCAATGATACGAAGAAGGGTAAGGGATATAATCTTATGAAGAAAGCGGTTCCGGTAATCGTTGCGATGGTACTGATCCTGGTGATCGGCGCGGTAACTCTTGGCAGTATGCTGGTGGAGAAATACTCCTATTCCAAGGAAAGGGTGAATCTGGCCGAGTACTATGGCCTGCCTGAGACGGGAGCTGACGGATGGACGGCTGTGTACCTGCAGGATGAGCGACTGGAAATGCTGGCGCCCATGAGGGATGGAAAATGCTATTTCCCCATGGATATGGTGCATGAATATTTTAATGATACCTTTTACGCTGACCGTGGGGAGGGGCTTTTGCTTTACGCCCTGCCGGAAGAGGTGGCGCGGGTGGCCCTTGGGAGTTCCGTGGAAGAGCGGGAGAGCGGCAGCCAGGACCTGGGCTATGTGATCGCTTATGAGGAGGGCGGCCAGGTCTATGTTGCGGCGGATTATGTGCGTCGCTACAGCAATATGGAACTGCAGTATGCACAGTGCCATGTGCAGGTGTACACTCAGTGGGGGATGTCCACCGTAGCCACGGTGGCCAGGGACACGGCGGTACGCGTAAAAGGGGGTATTAAAAGTGAGATTCTATGGGATGTGCCCGGCGGCAGCCAGGTAAAGGTGCTGGAACAGATGGAGACCTGGAGCAAGGTGCGTACCCAGGACGGCTATATCGGCTATGTGGAGAACAAGCTGCTCCAGGAAATGACGGAGGTTCAGGACATCCCGGTGACGGATTATGTGGAGCCTGTGTACAGTTCCATTCGGCTTCCCGGCAAGGTGAGTATGGCCTGGCACTCCATCGGAGGCGTGGGAGGAAACGATACCTTGGAAAGTATGGTGGCGGGTACCAGGGGCATGAACGTGATCGCTCCCACCTGGTTCAGCCTCAGTGACAACGAGGGCAATTTTCAGAGTTTTGCCAGCAGTTCCTATGTGGAACGCGCCCATGGGATGGGACTGCAGGTATGGGGGGTTCTGGACGATTTCAACTATAACAATGTAAACCATGCGGGGATCAACGATTTCCAGATTCTCTCCTCCACCACCATCCGGGGCCGGCTGATCTCCAATATTGTGCAGGAGGCGTTGAATCTGAATCTGGACGGCATCAATATTGACTTTGAGAAAGTGACCGCAGAGTGCAGCGACCACTATGCCCAGTTTATCCGGGAGCTGTCCATTGCCTGCCGGAAAACTGGACTGATTCTGTCCTTTGATAATTATGTGCCTTACAATTTTAATGACCATTACCGGAGAGATGTACAGGGGAAAGTGGCTGACTATGTGATCATCATGGGCTATGACGAGCATTGGCACGGCAGCGGCGAACCGGGATCTGTGGCCAGTATCGGTTATGTCAGCGGCGGCATAGACCGTACACTGGAGCAGGTGCCCAGGGAAAAGGTGATCAATGCCCTGCCCTTTTATACGATCCTGTGGACTATAGACGGGGCCACGGTGACGGACGAGTATTTGCTATTGTCCAACACCAAGGATTATTTGCAGCGGATTGGCGTGGAGGCCAGTTGGGACGAGGAGACCTCCCAGTTGTACGCGGAGTGGCAGAGTGGCAGCAGAACTCACAAACTCTGGGCAGAGACGGAGGAATCCATTCAGGTGAAACTGAATGTGATGCAGAACCGGGAAATCGCTGGTGTGGCCGTATGGCAGATCAGTTACGGCACGCCTGCGGTCTGGGAATTGATAAATGCTTATGTGAATGCTCCGTAAAATATCTGAACCAGGTATTGCTTTCTGGATATTGTTTTATCGTATTTTTTGAATTGTGCTTTCGCAAAAATATATTATAATATTACGACGAACGAGAATTTTAAGTAGGAACACACACGGAGTATAGTGGGTATGAAAAACATTGCTATAGTAAATAAAAATAATGAATACCAGAAATTTGAAGTATTAAAGAGCAATCGTAAAAAAAGATATAAATACAATCAATTTATTGTTGAGGGTGTAAGAAGCCTTAATGAAGCAGTTAAAAACAACTGGAAGATAGTTTCTTTTATTTACGATAAGGACAATTTATCCGATTGGGCGAAGGGGATGATAGCAACAGTAAAAACAGAAGTCAATTATTCCCTTACGGCACAATTGCTAAAAGAATTGAGTGGAAAAGAAGATACTTCCGAACTAATGGCTATTATTGAAATGAGAGAAGACAGGTTAGAAAATGCAGCGCTATCTGAAAATCCTTTTATTGTGCTATTTGACAGACCTTCTAATAAGGGAAATCTGGGTACGATGATTCGTTCGTGTGATGCGTTGGGAGCCGATCTGTTGATTATTACAGGTCATGCCGTTGATTTGTACGATCCTGATGTAGTAGTATCGGCAATGGGTTCATTCTTCAATCTTCCGGTTATTCGTATTGCTGATAATGATGTTTTGTATAAATTTATTGAAAGTCTTAGAGCGGAATATCCTGACTTTAAGGTTATAGGTACAACTGCTCACAAAGAAAAACCCATCTATAATGAAGTATTGATGAATCCTGTTTTGTTAATGATGGGAAATGAAACGATGGGATTAAATAAGGCGTTTAAGGAGTATTGTGATGTTTTATGCACGATTCCCATGGCCGAAAGTTCATTTGCCAGTTCCTTTAATGTTAGCTGCGCAGCTTCTATTGTAATGTATGAAATAGTAAGGCAACGCTTAAATACATAGCAGCAGTTTCAATTTATGTACTGGATTACATAATATTTGACTGCCCTTTACAATGCATATTTATAGATTGTTTATATGGCTGCACAATTTTGAAAAGGGCGAAAAAATTTTGGATATTTTAAAATTATCTGCCAGTAAATGAGCGATGTGGTTTTCCGAGGGGACTTTCATGGCAGGATCCCGGCACGCGGGGAGGCGGGCCCGCATACAGACGAAGCGTCAGACATATATTGGTAATTAAGAAAAGAATGGGATGAATTATCAATATGCAGGAACGGATGGAAAAGATCTTTTCGCTGGCGCTGGGGGTGCTCCTGGCCCTGTCCATGATCTATGTGGCCCACAGCGCAGCGGTGTTCGTGAGCGGTAAGAATGTGGCGGAGGCAGGGGACGGAAATGGTTCAGGGCAGCAGCTGTGCGTGGTAGTGGATGCGGGCCATGGGGGAGATGATCCCGGCAAGATAGGCGTCAACCAGGTACTGGAGAAGGATGTAAACCTGAGCATAGCCCGCAAAGTGCAACAGTACCTGGAGGCCCAGGGCATTCGGGTAGTCATGACCAGGGAGGATGAGAACGGTCTGTACGACAGCGGCGCCTCCAACAAAAAGGTGCAGGACATGAAGCGACGTGTGGCCCTGATCGAGGAGGTAAAGCCCGCTATCACCGTCAGTATTCACCAGAACAGTTATCCGGAGGAGTATGTGCACGGCGCTCAGGTGTTTTATTATGACGGCAGCAGGGATGGTCAGCTGCTGGCAGATTTGCTGCAGAAGCAGCTTGTGGAAAAACTGGATCCTGAGAACCACCGGCAGATCAAGGCAAACGACAGCTATTATCTGTTGAAAAAGACGGATATCCCCATCGTTATCGTGGAGTGCGGCTTTCTGTCTAATCAGGCGGAGGCGGCGCTGCTGGCGCAGGAAGATTATCAGGACCGGGTGGCCTGGGCCATACATATGGGAATAATGCAGTATCTGGCGGAGAGCCATTAGACAAATACGACAAAGTGTGCTATGATAAATAAAATGTGGGAATACGTTGGGGAATAGGCTTGCCGGAATGCGTAAAGGATATTGGTGATGGATACAAAGATAATCAGGATAGAGGGGCAGGGAGAGACCTTTTCCATGGAGGAAGACAGGGCCCTGCGGGAGGCTGGGGAGGTGCTGCGCCGGGGAGGACTGGTGGCCTTTCCCACAGAGACGGTGTATGGCTTAGGCGGAAATGCCCTGAACCCGGAGTCCTCACGGAAAATCTACGCTGCCAAAGGGCGTCCTTCGGACAATCCTCTGATCGTTCACATCGCCCGGATGGAGGACCTGGCCCGCGTTGCCGGTCAGATTCCCGAGGCGGCCATGGAGTTGGCCCGGGCATTTTGGCCGGGGCCGCTGACCATGATCCTGCCAAAGACGCAGGAGGTTCCCTATGAGACTACGGGGGGACTTGATACCGTGGCTGTGCGGATGCCCTCTCACCCGGTGGCGCGCAGGCTGATCTCCTATGGCGGCGGCTATGTGGCGGCTCCCAGCGCCAACCTTTCCGGCAGGCCCAGCCCCACATCCGCCCGATACGTGAAAGAAGATATGGGCGGCAGAATTGATGTAATTATCGACGGAGGGGACGGGGAGATCGGTCTGGAATCAACGATTGTGGATCTTACAGTCAGCCCGCCCCAGGTGCTGCGGCCCGGGTATGTCACCCGGGAAATGTTGGCTGGCGTATTGGGACAGGTCAGCATGGACCAGACGATACTGAGGGCTGACAGCGGACAGGCTCCCAGGGCTCCGGGAATGAAGTACCGGCATTACGCACCCAAGGGTGAACTGACCATTGTTTCAGGGCAGGCGGGGCGGGTGACTGCTTATATCAATGCCATTGCTGCGGAGGATGAGGCCCGGGGGCATAGAGTGGGGGTGATCGCCACTGAGGAGTTGCTGCCGGAGTATCGCGCGGATGTAGTCTGCAGCCTGGGCAGCAGGCGGGATGAGGAGGAAATTGCCCGGCGTCTGTATGGCATCCTCCGTCGTTTCGACGATGAGAAGGTGACACGGATATATTCTGAATGCTTTGATGACACAGGGTTGGGACAGGCCATCATGAATCGCCTGCTGAAAGCGGCCGGACATAGACTGGTGGTTCTTGAAGACAATCCGAAATAGGCTTTTGCGGGCTTGCCCGTATCTATAAGCGACAGAAGGAGGCAGATATATGATAGCAATAGGAAGTGACCATGGCGGCTATGACTTGAAGGAATCAGTGATTCGATACCTGCAGGAGAAGCAGATACCCTATCAGGACATGGGATGTGACAGCAGGGCGTCCGTGGATTACCCTGTTTATGGGAAGGCAGTGGCCCAGGCGGTGGCCGGCGGTAATTGTGAGAAAGGAATTGTGATCTGTACCACAGGCATTGGGATCAGCATCGCGGCCAACAAGGTTCCGGGAGTGCGCTGCGCCCTGTGTTCGGACACTTTGTCCGCCAGGATGACCCGGCTTCACAACAATGCCAATGTACTGGCTTTGGGCGGCGGTATGATCGGGCCTAATCTGGCGCTGGACATCGTGGAAACTTTTTTGAATACTCCTTTCTCCGAGGAAGAAAAACACAGGAGAAGAGTGGACATGCTGGATTCATAGGGTATATGCGGAACTATAAGAGGAGGATAAATGAATGGCTAAAGTTGTAATTATGGATCATCCCCTGATCCAGCACAAGATCGGCCTTATACGAAGGACGGAGACGGGCACCAAGGATTTCCGGCAGGCGATCAGCGAGATCGCCATGCTGATCTGCTATGAAGCCACCAGGGATCTGCAACTGGACGAGGTACAGATTGAGACCCCCATCTGTTCCGCCACAGTGAAGGAACTGCGGGGCAAAAAGATGGCCATTGTGCCCATTCTGCGCGCGGGTCTGGGCATGGTGGACGGGATGCTGAACCTGATTCCTGCGGCCAAGGTGGGGCATATCGGCCTGTACCGGGATCCGGAGACCTTAAAGCCTGTGGAATATTACTG
Organism: Lachnospiraceae bacterium; assembly: GCA_022797535.1. Classification (GTDB taxonomy): domain Bacteria; phylum Bacillota; class Clostridia; order Lachnospirales; family Lachnospiraceae; genus Acetatifactor. The sequence continues at coordinate 12,734 of JAAWKU010000090.1, forward strand.
CAAGCTGCCCGCCGACTGCGCGGAGAGGGAAGTTTTTGTGGTGGATCCCATGCTGGCCACCGGGGGCTCCTCCGTGGCGGCCATCCAGATGCTCAAGGACAAGGGATGCAGGAATATACATTTCATGTGCATCATAGCAGCTCCGGAGGGAGTGGAACTGATGAAGAAGGAGCATCCGGATGTGGATATGTACATCGGCGCGCTGGATGAGAAGCTGAATGAACATGGATATATTGTACCTGGTCTGGGGGACGCGGGAGACCGTATCTTTGGTACAAAATAGGA
>JAAWKU010000091.1 GCA_022797535.1 Lachnospiraceae bacterium
TCTAAAACAGCATATTCCCGTACGGCGCATTGATAAACATATGGACGTTGCAAGCGTTCATATGTTTATCACTTGGAGGATGTGTCGGGAGGGAATATGCGGAACTCTAATAAGAAACAGAGTGGGGAACATGGGGGCGGAAGGCTCAGAATTAGCTGGCAGAAAAGCCGGAATGCCAACAGACAGATGAGGGGATGGCTTCTGGCTCTGTACATCCTGTATGCGGCATCCCTGGGCCTTCTGCTTCTTTTTGCTGCCTCTGAGATGGCGGAGAACTGTTTTGGCCCTCTGTCTCAGACAGGGCAGCCTGGTTTCCTGTGGCCGGCAGCGCTGGCCATGCCGACGGCAGTGGCCTGGAACGAGGCGCTGTACGCCGCAGGAAAGCCGATGCTGCGCCGGATGGGGAGTTTGACTTTGCTGCTGGCTTTTCTTCTGGGCTGCGGCTATTTCTATCGGGACTGGACCGGGGAACTGGCCGGGGGCTTCTGGGGACTGGGACAGCGCTATCTGGATCAATGGAACCGCTATTTCGGGACTTCCTTCCAGATCGGGGAAACCCTTCAGGGAACCGCCGCCTGGCAGCAGGAAGCCTGGAGACTGCTGCTGGCGGTGGTGGCGGTGCTGCTGCAAACCCTCTCCGCCCTGTGGCGGAAACGGTCTGTCATGTTGTTGCTGCCGGCGGCGGTACTGGCGGCAGAGATGACGGTGGGCCTGACCCCGGAGTGGCCGGGTCTGGCCTGTCTGTTTGCCGCCGGGCTGCTGGGGCTCCACCTGGACTGTCACAGGGAGTTTCGGGCAGCGCCTGCACTGGCGCTGGCGGGGCTGCTGGCGGTACTGCTCCCTTTGACCGCCCGGGTGTTTTCGGGCCCGGCCTCCTGGGTGTGCCTGTCCCATGATCGGCTGCAGGCATTTCAGAACCAGGTGGAGACGGAACTTATGGAGTTTGACTGGCGGTTCCTGCTGATATGGACCGATGAAGGGCGGCTGGACAATCACAGGCCGGAATATACCCGCCAGGAGATGTTGACCGTAACGGTCAGCAGTCTGCCCCGGGAGAACCTGTATCTGAGAAGGTATTATGGAGTGGAATACCAAAATGGCTCCTGGAGGACGGGGGAGAAAGAATTTGAAAGGGCCTGCCGCAGGCAGGGCGTGGGCAGCAGGGAGGCGGCTCTGCTGCTGTCCGGGCTGGAAAGCCCGGAGCAGGGGGCCGGGGACCGGGTGGAATACCTGCTGCAATATACGGGGCTGCGGGACAGCGCCGCCTGTTTGCCCTATGGGGCGGACCTGGAAACGGTGGGAGGGCGGTACCAGACCAGAGGGGACTATCTGGTGGAGAAGGACAGGGGGCTTGAAAGCCTGTTCTTTGAGGGGTATGCCCCAGGGAGGGCAGCCTTAGGAGACCGTGGAGTCGGGAGCCTGGACGCCCGGCGTTTTTATGCATGGTATCAGACCTATGTATCAGAACAATACCTGGGGGTTCCCGGGGATATGCCGGAACTGACCCGCATGGTCAACCGGATAGAGGAATCTGCCGCCTGCAGGACAGGGCAGGAGGCTCTGGAGCAGGGAGACGCGGCGGAACGGAACCAGGCCCGATTGTTGCTGGGAAATCTGGTGGCTGGAGAACTGCAGAGCCGGGCCCGCTATAACATCGACCCGGGCAGTCTGCCCCGGGGCATGGACCCGGTTGAGTTCTTTCTGGGAGAGAACAGGCAGGGATATTGTATGCATTTTGCCACCGCAGGCGCGCTGCTTCTGCGCAGTCTGGGAGTACCGGCCCGTCTGGTGTCAGGCTATGTGGTGCAGCCCCGTCAGTTCCAGCAGACCCATGAGGGTTACAGGGCCAGCGTAAAGGACGATGCTGCTCATGCCTGGGTGGAAATCTGGCTGGAGGGGGCGGGCTGGATGCCCGTGGAGATGACGCCGGGCTATGGAGGCACATCCCTTGCCCTCTCCGGGCAGGAGCAGTGGGATCTCCTGAATACGCCGGAAGATGAAACACAGGCAGCGCCGGAAGAAAGAGAGCCGTTTCCGCTTGAGAATGAGGAGCAGCAGGCGGAAAACACACCCGCTCCTCCCGCATCGTTCCAGAATCCTTCCCCGGCGGATGGGTCTGGGGAGAAAGACAGGGGCACATCTCCCGGGCTTCCCGCTGCCGGCCCTGCCGTTATGGGCGGTTCCGCTGCCCAGGAGGAGGGCTGGGGCTTTGCCGGGGAGGGCGGCTGGGCTGTTTTCGGACAGAATGGCCGGCTGCGGGTGAGTCATGTGGTTCTGGCGCTGTTTGGCTTTGGAGCCGGGGCAGGGCTGGCCTGGCTGACGGCTGCCGGACTGCGCCGCCATAGAGGCGTCTGGTGGGAGAGACTCAGGGCGGACATCGAGAACGGCAGCGCCAGAAAGGCTGTGAGGGCTGTCAACAGAAGGCTGTATAAGCGACTGAAGGCCAAACGGGCGGGACTGTTGACACTGAGGTCTGACCAGGAGTATCTGACAGCGTTGGAGCGGCAGTTTCCCGGTATCAGCCGGGAGGACTGGGAGAATTATCTGGAAGTGGTCAGGAAAGCAGTTTACTCCCGGGAGGAGATCAGCCCGGGGCAGGCCCGAGAATGCTATGCGCTGCTGCGGCGGACAGGGATGAAAGAAGTTTGTCTGTCCCATGGCCATCTTTCACATAAGAAGCGCCCGAAAGTGACAAGATAAAAGATGAGACTTGTGGATGCAAGATCGGATCCCTTGAGCAGGAGCCGGTTGGAGGATAAAAGGACAGGGCCGCCCATGGGCGGCGGTCAGGAGGAAACCTTGGACAGTGGGGAAGAACAGAGAGCGATAACAAAGAACCTTGAGACAATAGATGCAATAGATACAATAGATATGATAGAGACAATAGATGCAATAGAGACATTGGGTACAAGGGAGACGGAAGAAACGCAGAGGGATGAGACGCAGAAGGATGAGATGTCCCGGGATATGGAGGATATGGAAGCCCTGGAGTGTCAGCGGATCCTAAAGAGAAGGGAGCGCATGCAGGAGATGCGCCGGAGAAAGCGGCGTCAGGAAGTGCTTCGCAGCTGGTCCCTGTTGATCGCCGGGGGGATGGTGGCGGCCGTGCTGGCAGTGTGGGGTCTGGCGCGGCTGGCAGCAGGATCGGACGGAGAGGAGGGAAAACCACCGGGTGGGGAAAACCTGCAGGAAAGCGGCTACCAGCCGGAAGAAGAGACAGGAGATTTATCCGCCGTGGGTCCGGGAAAGGGAAGACAGCATGTGCCTCCGGGGAAAGGGAATGTTCTGGCGGGAAATCTTTCCGGGGAAAATCCATGGGAGGAGCAGGGAGAACAGCCCTCCGAAGACACGCTCCCGACGGCTCCTTTTACCTTCAGCCCCCGGGTTACGGATCATACTGCCGGACTCCCGGAGGAGGGCAGGGGCGTATACAGCACCAGCGGCATATTGATAGATGTGGAGGCGGAGGAGGTCATAGCAGGGCGTGAGCCCTTCCAACGCATCAATCCGGCGTCCATGACCAAGATTCTCACCCTGCTGGTGGCGGCAGAGCATGTGACGGATTTGCAGGACACTTTCACCATGACCGTGGAGATCACAGATTACAGTTATATACATGACTGTAGTATCGCAGGCTTTTCCGTGGGAGATGTGGTGACGGTGGAGGAACTGATGTACGGAACCATCCTCCCCTCCGGCGCGGACGCGGCTCTGGCACTGGCGGAGTATGTGGCGGGTTCCCAGGAGGCTTTTGTAGAACTGATGAACCAAAAGCTGGAACAGTTGGGGCTGTCCGACAGCGCTCATTTTACCAACTGTGTGGGACTGTATGACGAAGACCACTATTGTACGGTATATGATATGGCTCTGATTCTGAAGGCGGCTTCGGATAATGAACTGTGCCGGAAGGTGCTGTCGGCCCGCAAATATGCCACATCCATTGCCACGGAGCAGCAGCCCGAGGGGATATTGCTCTCCAACTGGTTTTTGCGGCGCATCGAGGATAAGGATACCCATGGGGAAGTGCTGTGCGCCAAGACCGGCTATGTGGACCAGTCCGGAAGCTGCGCCGCCAGTCTGGCTGCTGATTACCAGGGAAGGGAGTATCTCTGTGTTACTGCCGGTTCTATCAGCAGTTGGGCCTGCATCTACGATCATGTGGAGATCTATCAGGCATTTTTGCCCGACAGTCAGGAGTAATTGATACCGCCGGGGCGTGTGACGGCGGAGAAGGCGCGGAATAGAGGTTTGGCCCATTTTCGGGAAAACACGGAGATATATGTGTAATTTCATACAGGAGGTTTCGGCACGAAGGCCGGAGGACAGAAAGATGCATAACGAAAAAGAATTACAGAGAAGGCTGCGCTTCCTGCAGTTAAAACAGTGGAAAAAAGGACTTGTGGAGTATCTGATCATTACCGTGGCGACCCTGATTATGGTGGTGGGCGTGCACTTTTTCAAGTTTCCCAACAACTTTTCCTTCGGTGGCGTCACCGGCGTGGCGGTGGTGCTGGGGGCAGTGTGGAACTACTCGGCCGCCACATACACGTTTATCATCAATATGGCCCTGCTGGTGCTGGGTTTTCTGTTTCTGGGAAAGGAGTTTGGGGTCAAGACGGTCTATGTCAGCGTGCTGACTTCCGTGGGACTGGAGGTTCTGGAGAGATGGTTCCCCCTGACGGCTCCTCTCACCGCCCAGCCGGTGCTGGAACTGATTTTTGCAATCTTTCTCCCGGCCCTCAGCGCCGCGATTCTGTTCAACATAGGAGCATCTGGAGGCGGAACGGACATCCTGGCCATGATTCTGAAAAAGCATACCAACTTTTCCATCAGCGCCGCCCTGTTCCTGGTGGATTTCGTCATTGTGCTGGCCTCCTGCTTCGTGTTTGACATTCAGACGGGCCTTTTCTCCCTGACGGGCCTGCTGGCCAAGTCACTGGTCATCGACAATGTGATTGAGAGTATCAACCTGTGCAAGGCATTTATGATCGTCTGTGATGACCCTGAGCCCATCTGTGACTATATCTGCCAGGAACTGGGGCGCAGCGCCACCATTTACCGGGCGGAGGGGGCGTACTCCCACCATGCGAAAATCATGATCCTGACCGTGACCAAGCGGGGGCAGGCCGTGCAGCTTCGGAACTTTGTGCGCCGTACCCAGCCCCACTCTTTTATTACTATTTTCAACTCCAGCGAAATCATAGGAAAAGGGTTCCGGGGGCTGAACTGATGAACCTGGGCAGAACGGGGGACGGCCGGCTCTGCCGGGTACGGCCCGTTTTGCCGGGGGAGGACTCTTCCCGCAGCGGCAGACAGGGGGCAATGGCTGGTGGTGCGGGAGAACGCATATGGAACGAAAAAAGGTTGCCTCGGGGTTTTTCCTTGACGATTGTCAGGCACTCATGCTATAATGGCACCTACTCATAGGGTATATGGAGGAAAAAAGATGAAAGAAGGACATAAGAAGGGAATGAACGCGGAACTGGTATGGGAGGACCTGGAGAACTGCTGCAGAGGCGAGGCCGCATGTGCAGTATGCCAGGGAAAGAGTTGTACCATCGGGTTTGCCAAACAATGCGTAAGAGACTATCAGAGGGAGCCCAAAAAAGAGGTTCCGGGCGGTGTGGATCAGGTTCCCACCATGGATTTCAAGGTTTATGACGAAGACAGACTTGAGACGGCCATTGCCCATATTCTGAAAGAATGTAAGGATTGTAAGGAAGATCATACGGAAAACTGCATTATCAATGTGATTCGCAACTGCTATGAGGTGGGGCTGCTGGGGGATGCACATCCCTATGAGGGAAGCGCGCTTCAGTATCTGATGTTCCTGAAAGCCAGCTTCCCCGACAAGGCGGCGCATATAGCGGAACTTTATATGAATTGACGGGATACAGCGGCGGACTTATTCCGTCAAAAGGATTTTGCGCAGAACGGGCTGCAGGGAAAGCCCCAGAGGAACGGCCACACATACCGCCACCACAGCGTTGATGCCGGATACCAGAGCCTTCTGAGAGAGGGTCAGCAGCACCGCTTCCAGGGGGAGTTTCAGTACGAAATAATGTTCGGCAAAACTCTTGCCCAGATACAGGATTACATACAGCAGGCTGCCCCACAGACTCCCCGCCAGAAAGCGGAGACTCCGCCGGGAACCGGCCCCGGCGGCGATCCTGCCACAGAGCCAGGCCATCAGGAATTTAAACAGGAAAGTGAAGGGGGCTGAGGCGATGTAGGCAGGGTTGGTCAGATCGAAGAACAGAGAGCCCACGCCTGCAGCCAGCCCTCCCTGCCAGGGCCCCAGAAGCAGACCGGACAGAAGGCACATTACGTTGCCCATATGCAGCCGGGTGTTGTCGATGGCTGTGGGAATGGGGATTTGAAGGAAAGCGGAGGCCACATACACCGCCGCTGCCATCAGGCCGGTCAAAGTCATTTGTCTCAGAGTTATTTTCTTTTTCATTTCACGGATTCCTTTCTTAAATAGGTATTATATGTTTCATGCCGGCTTATTTTCATGATACACTTGAAAATGTATGCATGCAATGATAGAATTGTAGTACATACATTTTTGCGGAAGGAGTTTTTATGCCGGTAAATTCATTTGACGATTACTATATGTCCTGGAAGCCGGATAAATCCTGTCTGGAAAAGCCTTATTACCAGTCCCTGGCGCGGCAGCTGGAGCGGGACATCATGGCGGGACGCCTGTCGGATAACACCAGGCTGCCCCCTCAGAGGGAACTGGCGGACTTTCTGGATCTGAACCTCAGTACGGTCACAAGAGCCTATAAACTGTGCGAACTGAAGGGGTTGCTCTACGGGGTCACGGGGAGCGGGACTTATGTCTCTCCAGGAAGCCGTGTGGGAGACACCTTTGTAGACAGGGGAGGCTCTCTGATTGAGATGGGTATGATTAAACCTTTTTATGAGACCAATTGCCGGGTACTGGAAGCGGCCAGGTCAGTTCTGGGACGCCGGGATTCCAGGCGTCTGTTTGAATACGGGGATCCTCTGGGTACGGAGCGGCAGCTTTCCGCCGCCCGGCTATGGCTGGAAAAACGAGGGGCGCCTGTAGAGGGCGATAATCTCATGATTGTGGCCGGGGCGCAGAATGCCCTCAGCGTTATCCTGCTATCCCTGTTTCGGGCCGGAGATAAAATTGCCGTGGACGAATACACCTACACCAACTTCAGGAGACTGGCGGGGCTGCTGCAAATCCAGCTTGTGGCCGTGGAAGCCGACAGTCGGGGAATGCGCCCGGAGGCCCTGGACGCATTGTGCAGACACGGTGGTGTGAAGGGAATATACCTGATGCCCACATGTAGCAATCCCACAGGGCTGTGTATGTCCCGGGACAGGCGCATGGAGTTGGCGGAGACTGTCCGGCGGTACCGGCTGTTGGTGATCGAGGACGATATTTACTCCTTCCTTGCTCCAGCGGACTTTCAGTCTTTCTTTTCCATGGCACCGAAAAATACCGTTCATATCTGCAGTCTGTCCAAATCCCTGTGCGCCGGCCTGCGGGTGGCGTACCTGGCCTTTCCGGAACAGTACCGGGAGACATTGGTGTCCGGCATGCTCTCCGTTAATCTGAAAACCGTGTCCCTGAACGCGGAGATCATTGCGCAGCTCATTATAAGCGGTGAGGCGGACAGGATTGTGGAGGAAAAAATCTCCCTGGCTCATGCCAGAAACAAAATTTTTCGAAATTATTTTCCGGGAGGTCCAGAGGAGGTGATTCCCCGCTTTTTTCACTGGGTGCGGCTTCCCGGGGACATGACCAGCCATGAGGCAGAACTGCTGGCCCTGCAAAAGGGAATTCATATCCTTGGCTCCCATCGGTTCGCCATGGGCAATCGGGACCCTGCCCATCATGTACGGCTTTCCATTGTTTCTCCCCGTTCAGAGGCGGAACTGGAGGAGGCGCTGGGGACGCTTCGGGAACTGCTGGGGCATACGCCATTGCCCTCAGGTGTGCAGGGGGACCGGCAGGCGTTTTACTGCTGAAGGGCAAACCGGGCTATTTTTTAAGGAAAACAGGAGGCAATTATGTACAAAGCAGACGAGACTAGATATGATAAGATGCCATATAACCCATGTGGCAGAAGCGGGCTGAAACTGCCGGCCCTCTCCCTGGGGATGTGGCACAACTTTGGGTCTGTGAATGATCTGGAGAATATGAAGAAGATCCTGTTTGAGGCATTTAACAGCGGCATCACTCATTTTGATCTGGCCAATAACTATGGCCCGGTATACGGGAGCGCAGAGGAAAATATGGGCAGAATCCTGAGATCCGATCTGATGCCCTACCGCAAAGAGATGGTGATATCCACCAAAGCGGGATATGATATGTGGAAAGGCCCTTACGGGGACGGGGGATCCCGCAAGTACCTGATGACCAGTCTGGACGAAAGTCTGAAAAGGCTGGAACTGGACTATGTGGATATCTTCTATCACCACAGGCCGGATCCCGACACCCCCATGGAGGAGACCATGGCGGCCTTGGATCAGATCGTGCGGTCAGGTAAGGCGCTGTATGTGGGGATATCCAATTATAACCGGGAGCAGACCCGGGAGGCATGCCGCATTCTGCGAGAGCAGGGTACGCCGTTCATCATCAATCAGCTCTCCTATTCCATGTTGAACCGTTGGATCGAGAGGGACGGAGTAAAGGACTATCTCTATGAAAACGGCATCGGGTGCATCGCCTTCAGTCCTCTGGCCCAGGGTATCCTTACGGGCAAATATCTTGAGGGGATCCCTGCGGATTCCAGAGCAGGCAGCGGCAAAAGTCCCTTCCTGCGGGGCAGTGACCTCTCCGGGGACACATTGGAGAAAGTGAGGGCATTGCAGGAGATTGCGAAGGAGCGGGGCCAGTCCCTGACCCAGATGGCCCTGGCCTGGATTCTGCGGGACGGGAAAGTGGCGTCCGTCCTCATCGGCGCCAGCAGGTCGGAGCAGATCAGGGAGAACTGCAGAGCGCTGGACAATATCTGTTTCTCTTCGGAAGAAAGTGACAGAATAGATGAGATCCTGAGGTGAGACGGGGAAATGTGAAGGTCTTTAGACGGCAGAATCCCCGCAGACAGTTTCTGCGGGGATTCTGATATTCTGTGCCGGTGAACTTCGATCGGTCTTATCCCTCAATGGGAATATAATGCTTTTTTTCCTCCACCGCCGCAGGCTGTTCCTTCGGAACATGGAAGGTCAGGATGCCGTTCTCGTACCTGGGGTGGATATCTTCCTCCCTCACATGGGTTCCCACATAGAAGCTACGGCTCATGCTGCCGGCGTAGCGCTCGCGCCTCACATAATTGCCGTTCTCGTTCTTCTCGTCCCGGTCAAGGCTCTTTGCCGCGTTGACGGTCAGCGTGCCGTTGTCAAGCCGCATCTGAATTTCTTCTTTTTTAAAACCGGGCAGGTCAATATCCACCATGTAACCGGCCTCCGTTTCCTGGACGTCGGTTTTCATCAGGTTCTTGGCGTTCTTGCCATACAGGGCCCTGTCAATCTCCGGGAACCCGAAGTCCCCCATAAGGCTGTCAAACAAATTTTCTCTGAAAATACTGGGCATCATCATAAGTCATGGCTCCTTTCTGTTTTCATTTTTATTTCGGCGTTGTCCCGTAAAGCCACCGGGATGTTGTCTGCCGGAACAGGAGATAAATTTATTATTCCCCTTGTTCTATATGCAATATAACATATATATTAGCACTCGTCAAGATAGAGTGCTGATAAAAATGTGAATTTTCTGTGAATTCCCATGAAAATTTTCATAGGTTCTCATATATGTAGAGTATTCCCTGCATGGCAGGAAAGATACATGGTAAATCCCGTCCAGGGCAGAAGCAGAAGATTTTATTTTATAAAGAAGGTTTCTATAAAGAAGGTTTCAATAAAGAAGGTTTCAAAAAGAAAATTTCAAAATCAGCAAATGAGTTATTGACATCTAAAACAAGTTAGCATATACTAACTAATGGAGCAGGAAATAAATTACAAGTTGGTGCTTCAGTAGTACCGAAAGAAGAACTGCAGAAGGAGGTGGCGTTATGCCCTTGACAATGGCCAGGGAAGGCGAAACGAATGTAATCAGGAGAGTTGGAGGCCGGGAGGAGACCCGCAGGTTTCTGGAGGGCCTGGGTTTTGTGGCGGGCGGGTCGGTGACAGTGGTCTCCACCATGGGCGGCAATGTGATCGTCAATGTGAAAGAGGCACGGGTGGCCATAGGGAAGGATATGGCCTGCAAAATACTGATATAAAGTCTGATAGTTGTGAGAGTGATCTAAATTTATGAAAGCAGTCTAACTTGACGGAAGTGGTCAGAATTTATGAAAACAGTCTGACTTGACGAAACCGGTCTAATTTTATGAAAACAGTTTAATTTGGGGCAGGCTGAAAGCAGTTTTGTAATTGCTTTTGAAAGGAAGAGAAAGGAGTAAAGTGTATGAGGACATTGAGGGAGGTGCCTGTAGGCGGGACGGCTACTGTGAAAAAGCTGGCGGGGGACGGCCCGGTGAGGCGCAGGATCATGGACATGGGCATCACCAGAGGAGTGGAAGTGCATGTCAGGAAAGTGGCCCCGCTGGGAGATCCCGTGGAAGTGACGGTCAGAGGCTATGAACTTTCCCTGCGGAAGGCGGATGCGGAGATGATTCAAGTGGAGTAATTTTTGCATATTGGTTAGTTTTAACTAATAAAAGTAAGTGACAAAAGGAGGAATATATGTCTGTTAAAATAGCGCTCGCAGGTAATCCCAACTGCGGCAAGACCACATTATTCAATGCTTTGACCGGCTCCAACCAGTTCGTGGGCAACTGGCCGGGGGTGACTGTGGAGAAAAAGGACGGCCGGCTGAAAAATACCTTTGGCTCCCAGGAGGCCATTATTATGGATCTGCCGGGTATTTATTCTCTGTCTCCCTATACCCTGGAGGAGGTGGTAGCCCGGGATTATCTGACCGGCCAGCGGCCCGATGCTATCTTAAACATTGTGGATGGCACCAATCTGGAGCGGAACCTGTACCTGTCCACCCAACTGCTGGAACTGGGTATTCCTATGATTATGGCGGTAAATATGGCGGATGTGCTGGAGAAGAATGGCGTTAAAATCCATACGGAAAAACTGTCCAGAAAGCTGGGGTGCCCGGTGGTGGAAATCTCCGCACTGCAAGGAACAGGCGTGGGGGAGGCGGTGCAGAAGGTCGTAGCTGCAGCCGTAGAGAAACAATCGACAGCCCCGGTACATATATTTGATGCTGCCATTGAGGGCGCCATCAGTGCCGTGGCGGAAAAACTGGGGGACGCGGCGCCGGGGGGACAGGAAAGATTTTTCAGCATCAAACTGCTGGAGCGGGATCCGAAAATATCCTCACAGCTTACCAATGTGCCGGAGGTGGAAGAGGAGACTGCCCAACTGGAAAAAGTGTATGAGGACGATATGGAGAGTATCATCACCAACGCCCGCTATGGGTACATCGCTTCTGTTATGGAGGACTGCTGTACCCGGAAAAGCAGGGGCGGTTTAAGCGTTTCTGACAGGATTGACCGGGTGATTACCAACAGATGGGCGGCGCTGCCTCTCTTTGCGGCGGTGATGGTTCTGGTGTACTATATTTCCATTTCCACGGTGGGAACCTGGGCTACGGACTGGACCAATGACGGACTGTTTGGCGATGGTTTTCATTTCCTGGGCATCAGCGGAGCCTATGACAGAGACACCGCTGCCTATGCCCGCGAAATGGTCTGGACCCGAGAGGTGAGGGCGGCCATAGACGCGGCGGCCGCCGCGGGCGTGACCGGCGGCGGGGAACTCCTGGGAGCCCTGGAGGAAGAGGATTTGGGAGGATTTGAGGAGGCGTACGGTACTTATGGCGCATCTTTGGAGAAGGCCGGGTATGATATTTCCCATGTGGTGGAGGCCGCCCTGGAGGGGGTGCCTGACGCAACCTCTTATGGCCTGTGGGTTCCCGGCATACCGGTGCTGGCAGCGGAGGGGCTGGAGAAAGTGGGCTGTGCTCCCTGGCTTCAGAGTCTGATTGTAGAGGGCATCATCGGGGGCGTGGGTGCCGTGCTGGGTTTTGTGCCCCAGATGCTGGTGTTGTTTGTGTTTCTGGCATTTCTGGAGGCATGCGGCTATATGGCCAGAGTGGCGTTTATCATGGACCGGATTTTCCGCAGATTCGGACTTTCCGGAAAATCTTTTATACCCATGCTGATCGGCTCCGGCTGCGGCGTGCCCGGTATCATGGCCTCCAGGACCATTGAAAGCGACAGGGATCGAAAGATGACGATTATGACCACTACTTTCATCCCCTGTGGCGCCAAGATGCCCATTATTGCGTTGATCGCCGCCGCGCTGTTTGACAATGCCTGGTGGGTGGCCCCCAGTGCCTATTTCGTCGGCGTGGCCGCCGTTGTCTGTTCCGGTATTCTGCTGAAAAAGACCAAAATGTTTGCGGGAGATCCGGCTCCCTTTGTCATGGAACTTCCCGCCTATCGCTGGCCTACGGCCGGCAATGTGCTGCGGAGCATGTGGGAGAGGGGATGGTCCTTTATCAGGAAGGCGGGCACTATCATCCTTCTGTCCTCCATGGTCATATGGGCGGGATCCCGCTTTGGCGTAGTGGATGGGCGCCTGCTGTTTGACGGGGAGATGGAACTGGAGAACAGTGTTCTGGGGATTATCGGCGGGGCCATCAGCTGGATTTTTGCTCCCCTGGGGTTTGGCAGTGCCCGCACCACCATTGCCACTATCATGGGACTGGTGGCCAAGGAGGAAGTAGTGGGCGTGTTCGGTGTGCTGGACTTTGAAGGCATGTCCCGCCTGGCGGCTTATTCCTT
>JAAWKU010000092.1 GCA_022797535.1 Lachnospiraceae bacterium
GTCGGTCAACGATGCCACCGCATCGCCTCCCTCCTCCGCCTTGCAGACTGAAAATTCATCCGGCGTCATTTTACTGAAAGTCAACGATACAGTACACTAACTTGCGCACACCGCAGGCTGGTACACATGCCCTGGGAAAGCTGTGTCACATCCTTGCCAGCACCACGCTCATGACGGCGCTGGCTGCCAGGGACAGCAGCGCGCCCGGAAGGGTATAGCGGGTCTTGGTGACTTTCGCCGCCAGATAGTAGACGCTCATAGTATAAAAACAGGTCTCCGTACAACTCATCAATATGGACACCAAAGTTCCGATATAACTGTCCGGCCCGTAGGTTCGAAACACATCCAGCACCAGTCCCGTGGCGGCAGAACCGGAAAACAGCTTGATCAGCATCACCGGCACTACTGCGGCGGGAATTCCCGCCGGCTCTGCCAGCGGAGCCAGAAGTTCCGCCAGGAAATCCAGGAAACCCGATGCCCGCAGTACGCCTACAGCCACCAGCAGCCCCACCAGCGTGGGCATTATATCCACCACCACCTTAAGGCCCTCTTTGGCTCCCGTGAGAAAAGCCTCATAGACCTTCACTCTGGAAACCACACCGTATCCCACTATGTAAAATAAGAGAAGCGGAATAATAATATCCGAAATATGGCTGAGTACGTTCATTTTACCCCCTCTCGCCCGCTTGCCGGGTCACTCCTGTCAAGATGAAGATTTCCGCATACCCGCCACTCTTAAGCGCGGCTTACAGGGTTCCCATGATCTTTGGCTTTACAGTATACCACCGCCGCCACCGTACTCACCAGCGTGGCCAGAATGGACGGCGCAATGATAGCCGCAGGACGGGTACTGCCATACTGGCTGCGGTAGGCAATCATATTCACCGGAATCAACTGCAGAGAGGAGATATTTAATATAAGGAAAGTACACATCTCCCGGCTGGCTGTACGTCCCCCGGCTCCCGCCCCCCGGGTTTTACTTCTTTTTCTGTCTGTCTTTCCATCTGTTTTCCTGTCTATTCTCACCAATGTGCCTCCCGACTGCCATATGTTTCCCACATTTTGGTCCCGTCCCTGCACTGTGCCGCCTGAGCGCCCCGCATTTCTCTTTCCCCCCTGGGTTTCCAGGCATGCGCCGTCCAGATACTCAGGATTGCCCCTCTCCTGCTCCAGCCGTGCCAACTCCTCCATTGCTTTCAGCCCCGCCGGGGTACAGGCCCATCCCAGTCCCAACACATTGGCGATGATATTTGTAGCAATATATTCCCTGGCCTTATGACCTTTGGGAATACGTGGAAACAGGAAATCCAGCACCGGGCTGATCCCCCTGGTCAACTTCGCCACCAGCCCCGCCTGCTGCGCGATTTCCATCAATCCCATCCACAGGGCCATAACCCCCGCCGTTGTGATACACAGGGAGATCCCCTCTCCCGCGCTGTCCAGCGCCGCGTTGGTGATGGCCTCCAGATTGCCGGTAAAAGCTGCATAGATAATGCCGATGGCGATCATGGCCGCCCACAGATAGTTCAGCATCTTCCCTCTCTTCCCCGCCTCCAAAACAGGCAGGTGATCTGGCTTTATATCAACATATTCCACATTTCCCGACCGCAGAACAAACTCCCGGGAACCTTTTCCATGCAGTTTCTCGGATTATTGCCCGATAACCGATTAAACTTGTCCAAACATGGGCACAGGTTTTGGGAATCATCCGCATGCCAATCCGGGAAAACACATCTGCCAAAAACCGATTTGCAAAATAACCAGACCCGCCGCGCACCAAATCAGACAGGCAATATGGTATACATGGAATTACCGCAATATAAACAATGTTCAGCATAGCGGTGAAAATATAATTGTCATGTATTTTTTCTTTATTCTAAAAAAATTACAAAAAAGGGGCACAGCCATCCGCCATGCCCCGTAAAACTATTTTTTGAACAAGCCTTTTAAGGTATCCATCGCATCCGATACATTGTCCGCCGTCAGCTTGGCCTTGACCCCTGCAATCACCTGCTCTATTACATCCTCCGGCAAATCCACTCCCAGCACGCTCTCCAGTGCCTTCACCGGTTCTTTTTTAAACTGCTCCTGCAAGTCTTTGTCCCTGGAAATGCTTTCCACCATTTTTGATATCTGTTCTTTCAAATTCATCCTATATACTCTCCTCCATATTTTCAGGTAACCGCTTACTTCCCTTTTCGGTCACATACGCCCATGCGCCGCGACTGAAAAGAGTTGCACTGCCGATGATAGATACTTTTATTATATAGGATCAGGAAGAATCCTGTAAAATAAATTGTTCAACATTGCAGGCTTTTGCACCGACCGTTTACATTTCATCAAATGACGCAGGATGAACTTCCATATGCCGCGCGGGCTTCACTCAAAGATGCCTGATATTCACTGCCTTTATTCCTCTACACCATTGTCCTTCATCAACTTAATGATATCACCGACTGTAGCGATATCCTCCAGATCCTCAGAGGGAATCTCAATATCGTACTCTTCCTCAAACGCCATCACCAACTCAAACAGATCCAACGAATCCGCACCCAGATCATCCTTGAAGGAAGTGTTCTCGGTGATCTCATCCACATCCAGATTCAACTGCTTTGCAATGATTTCTTTAACTTTTTCCAACATACTCGTAACCTCTCCTTTTATCAGGGCCTCTCCTAATATAGAATACCCAATTTCATGGTAAATAACATGAAGCTAAGGAAAGTATAGGAGGTAATATCACGTTTGTCAAGCCCTTTTACCAGTTTTCATTCAGATACGCCTGCATCCGGCTCTGAATGATGCGAGCCGCCGCCTGAGCGCTCCTCCCATGGGAGAAAAAGGCCTCTGCCGCAGGCATATAGAATCTTAAAGAAACCTTCAACGGCATTAAAAAATCTTATACCCTCTTAATCGTTTTAAAACTTACTCATACACCGGACATTCCCGGCCCTCCCGCACAAACACCGGAATGATATCCAGAGGAGCAGGCACGATGACGCTGCGCCCTCCCTCATATACCGCCCCGGTACCTGCGTCCGTCCACTTGCAGCCTGCAGGCAGGTAAACCTCCCTCTCCCGCAGCCCCTCCTCCATGACAGGGGCCACCAGCAGATCCGGGCCAAACATATAGACATCCTCCACCTCCCATGCCTTTCCGTCCCCAGGAAAATCAAAGAACAAAGGTCGCATCACCGGAGCCCCGGTTTCGCTGGCCTGCTTCATGCATTCCCGAATATACGGACGCATCCGCTCCCGGATAAACAGAAACTTTTTCAGAATTTCGTAATTCTCCTCCCCGAAACTCCATACCTCATTATCCTGCCCACTGGTAAGCTGACGCACGCCGTCAATGAACTCCTGCTCCCTCTCATACCAGGGAGAACGCTCCCCGTGCATGCGGAACACCGGACAGAAAGCCCCCCAGGCAAACCATCTCACCAGCAATTCCTTAAAATAGGGATCCCGGATGTCGCCCCCGATAAAGCCGCCTATATCCGAAGTCCACCAGGGGATTCCAGCTACGCCCATGCTGAGGCCAGCCTGCAGCTGCTCCCGCATGGCCCGGAAGGAAGAATGAATATCCCCGGACCAGGTCAGCGCCCCATACTTCTGGCTTCCCGCCCAAGCGCAGCGCACCAGGCTCAGAATCTCCGTCTCTCCCGCCGCCTTCAGGCCGTCATAAAAGCCCTTCACATAGCCAAGGGGATAAACATTGCTGCACTGCAGCGCGGGCCCTGCGTAATACCTGTAATTGTCAAAGTCATAAGGGCCGTACTCCGGCTCCGCCTCATCCAGCCAGAAGCAGCGGATCCCCTTGTCATAATAATTTTCCCTGCACTTTTCCCATACAAACTGTTGGGCGTCGGGATGGGTTGCGTCATAAAATACGGTGTTGCCCATCCAGGACATATGGTAGGCCATACCCCGGTCCGGGGCCACCAGATATCCCTTCCCGCTCATCTCTCCAAAATTCTCACTGCGCTCGTCGATGGTGGGCCACACGGACACCACCGGCTCAATGCCCAGTTCCCGCAGTTCTTTGACCATGGCCTCCGGGTCCGGCCAGTCTCTGGGCTCAAACTTGAATTCCCCCTGTCTGGTCCAATGGAAAAAGTCCACCACGATGGCGTCCATGGGCAGACCCCTGCGCTTATGCTCCCTGGCCACTGTCAGCAATTCTTCCTGGGTGCGGTAGCGCAGCTTACACTGCCAGTATCCCAGGCCGTACTCCGGCATCATGGGGCTGTGGCCCGTCGCATCCGCATACCGCTCCTCCAGATCAAAGGGCGTGTCCCCCGCCACAATATAGTAATCCAGCTTTTTGGTGCTTTTTGCATGCCACTCCGTGCGATTGGCGGCAAAGGTGGCCGTCCCGATGGCCGGATTGTTCCAGAGGAAGCCGTAACCCCTGCTGGAAATCATAAAGGGAACGCTGGACTGGCTGTTGCGGTGAGCCAGTTCCAGCGTGGCTCCCTTTTTGTCCAAATGCCTGTCCTGGTACTGACCCATGCCAAAGATTTTCTCATCGTCATAGGCCTCAAAGCGCAGGGTCAGTTCATAATCCGTGCTGCCGGGAAGAGGCTTCAATTCTCTTGCGTCGATCCGCAGGGAAGTGCAGTACCGATTGATTCGGTTGCGGTTGCGCCAGTACTCCTCCGTCAGCAGTTCCCCTTTCTGATTGTAATAGCTGATCCATCCTTCGGGATTGATCACGGCTTTGATTTTGCCGTTTACCGCCGTGTATATCTTGCCGGATTGATGATATTGGGTGTATTCCCGGGTGGCATACCAGGGATCTGTGGTGTCTACCTCCTCCACGGAGACTTCCATTCGGCAGTCCTCCACCGGCTCCGTCAATGCCCAGTCCTGAGGATCCATCATTGCTTCTCCGGTCATGCGCACCCGAAAAGCGTCTTTACCCCAGGGCTCCAGCCACAGGGTTTTTTTACCCTCAATCATTACGATTCTGTTTTGTTCCGCGCTTACCCGCATACCTTCTCCTCCTTATAATCTCACAGTGTATCCCTTCCGCCGCCCATCACTTCATGGGCTGTCCGGGGAACGCTGTTTCAATGTTCCCCGTCTCCCACGGGTTCTCCATATAACACGCCCCGGGAGCCGGTGGCCAGGAAAAATCTTCCGAACACTCTCTTATCGCCGTCCACGCTGTTGATCTCCCCGTACATTTGCCTGTCATTGTTCAGCCGCTCATAAGTCTTTCCCTCATCCAGCGTCCGATAGAAGCCATACTGCCTGTCAATGATGCCACACAGATAGAGGGCCTTAGGGCTGGTCACATAGTCGCCGCCGGGGCGCCCAAGCCCCAGACCCAGCCGCAGGCAGCTATCCCCCCGGGCGCTTAAGCGGATCAGTTCCAGACGGTCCGTTTCCGCCCTGTAGATCATCTTCCACATCCCCGCCTGGGCCATGGCGATATAGAAGATGCCGCTGGCTCCCGCCACTCCCCGGATCTCCGAGCGGTTGGCGGTGTCAATCATGCCAAAGTCACAGACCGGCATCTCCTCCAGAAGCTGTCCCTCCGCCGTCCGCACTTCATCCGGCCTCTTCTCCCTGAAAACCCCGCCCCCGTCCCGGCTCACATAGATCTGTCCTTGCTCACCGAACCCATAAAAGAACATGGGATTGATCCGATCTGAAAACACCTTCATGCAGGTCCCGGAAAACTGTCCCCTCCGGCGCTGCTCCACCTGCCGCACTGACAGGGGAGCGCCGTCTGCGCCCAGCACCTTCACCGGGGCAAAACTCTCCCCGCCGTCCTGGCTGGATATCACCAGATCCATGGGAAGCCAGATCTGATCCGCAATGGACCAGACGATATTCTGCCCCTGGGGAGACATGGCCACCCAGCCCGGGTTCACATTGGGGCGTTCAATCTGCGCCATGGCGGCGTCAATCTTCTCCCCCTGTCCCCAGGGCATGGGAATCCGCTGAAACGTATGAAAACCGTCCCGGGTGCGCACCAGCCCTCCTTTGGTTTTGCCCCGCCAGTTGCCCCTGGCTGTAATGATGGCCAAGCTGCCATCGATATCCGACAAATCCGCATTGATGCAGGTAATGTAGCGGTTGCCCTCCGCATCGTCAAAGGAATTGCGGCAGGGCTTTGCCAGATCCCGGAACGCGAAGCCCCCCAGATCCCCCACGATATCCACCATCTGTACCTCTCCGCAGACAGGTCCATACACATTCAGATGCACCGTCTCCTCGATGCCGTCGCAGTGGTCGTGATACCGGGGATGGGGACTCAGCAGGGCGTCCGTGGTAAACACCCCCGTCCCGGAATTAAACCACAGTTCATTGGCGTCAAAGGGATTGATCTTCAAATCGCTCTCCCAGTGCAACAGGCTGCGGCCTCCGTTATACTCCGGCTTCATATAGGAAGTGTTGAAATAGATGTCTCCCACTTCCAGACCACTCAGGCTCACCCGCCAGCTCTCCCCGTAATCCTCCGACACATAAAGGCATTCCTCGCCCAGCTTTTCCCTGCACAGCGTGACGCAGGCCACCAGTCCCGGCCTGGCCTTGCAGGTGTCCACGCCCCCGAAGCCGTAATCCAGGTATTCGGTGGACCGCTGCCCCGCGCCGTCCGGGGTAATATCCGTATAACCGCTGATCCTGCCCTCCGCAAAGCTGTAACGCAGCACCTTTCCCCCTATGGTGTCCCCGGTGTCGCAGCTGTATCCCAGATCCACAATGTAATTCCACCGCCCGGTGGCGCACATGGTGACAAAAAGATATTTGCCGTCAAAGGAATAGCGCTGGGCCACCAGCCCGTTCATCCTGCTGTCCTCTATAACGGGGCTTTCCGGCTCTTTCAGCGGCTCAAAACTCCCGCCGCCGTCGTAGGAGACATACAGGCTGTGTCCCCGCCGGGTATCGTCAATCCGGCTGGTGTAACCCGCCGTCCCTGCCACCAGCGTCCGGCTGTCCTCCGATACCCACACAAAAGTCATGTATTCCTCCGGCACCGGGAGCTTCTCCCAACTCTGTCCCCGGTCCCGGGTGCGCAGCAGACCGTCTTTGGAACTGGCAAAGTACAGGGTATCGCTGTCCCCGGGATCCACCACCAGGCGCTGCCCCGTGCCTCTGCCGCTGAGATTGCCATGCACTGTGGCCGGAATCCGGGCATAGCGGAACGTCTCTCCATAATCCTCGGAGACGGACAGCTTACCCACCCCCTTGCTCCCCACGCCGCTGGCAATATACAGCCGCCCCGGGTAGTGGTCGTCCAGAGCGATGGCGGCAGGATAACACTCGTCCAAATCCTCCATGGTCACATGGTCAATCAGGCTCCTCCATCTTTTTTCTCCCGCCTCATAACGGTAAACGCCCCCGATATCCGTTCTGGCGTACAATATGCCCGGCGTCTGCTGATGATACAGCAGTCCCGTCACATAGCCGCCTCCCGGAATGGGAGCGTTGCGGTACTCATAACACAGTTTTTTCGTAACCTTCATATGGGAATCCTGCCTTTCCTGCCGCTCTTGTCAGAGCGGGCACTCGCAATGTTTATCAGATCCATTTTCCCATACAACCCATAAAAACACCATGTATTTTATTGCTTTTTCTCATTTACCGGCGATGCTTCCAGGTCCTTATCAGCGGATCTCAAAATCTGTGTCCACATTGAAAAGCAGCGCGGAAAGAACCCCACCCTTCATGGCGTCATCTCCGCTCTTTTCCCTGATCTGGCAGACTACACCGTAGATGGCGCTCATGCTGATATATTCCCGATAAATGTCATTGGCGGCATCACCGAAAGCACCTTCTTCAAACAGGGAAAAGAGCGCATTGTGCAGAGGCCAGTAATCCGCCAGCTGATTCTTGTAACAGGTGACCGCCTTCCCGCCCTGGGGCAGGATCTCCACCGTCTCCGCGTATGTAATCTGATCAAACGCATTCTCCGCGCAGATCTCCGGCAAAAAGGAGTAGCACTCCGCCGCCAGGGTAGGGTCTCCCAGAGCCTGCTCCAGTCTCTCGGGCAGGGTTTCATATTGCTCCTGATCCTCACTGGCATGGAACATCAGCGCCGCCGTCCTCACCTTTTCCCGTAGAATCTCCCAGCCCTGACGCCCCGCGTAGGGATAGGGCTGCAAGGTCTCCTCTTCCTGACGGATGAAGAAAAACGCTTTGTGGGACGCAAAATAGCCGGGATCCCATTCTTTCGCCAAATCCGCCACCATCGAGCTGAGCGCCTCGCTCTTGATATCATCAATTCGGCATTCCCCGGTAATATTTTCTCCCGATCTGGAAAGAAACACCTTTACAAAACACAGCTTCTGATTGCCCAGCCTTTTCACCACTTCTTCCTTCAGCGCATCCCAGTAAATCCGGGCATTCTCTGTCTGCGGTGAATTGCCCATGCCCACGATGTTGCTGAGATAGACCTTCCAGCGATGGATCTTACCGGCAAATTCCGTCTCCAGGCTTTCTCCGTCCTGGCCGCTTTCCATCTGGACGATTCCGTCCATAAAGGAAAACAGGAAAGAACCGCAGACCATACCCAGTGCCTGTTTCGTATCGCTTCCCATGCCGGCGCAGCACTCAAACAGATCCTTTCCCCACTGGGGCGCGGAAACATGGAAGTTGACCACTGCTCCCCGCTGGTCCACCTGCTCGATCTGAGGCGCGATGGTCATCTGCCAGTCCGGGCAATAGATCTGATTCCCCTCCACCCGTTGAGGCGTCTGCAAACAGCCCTGCAGGCTGTCCACCACATGCCTGAGCGCGGCATCCGGTTTGGTCAGGTCCGGATCGGGACTGTTATTCTGTTCCTCACGATTCCTTTTTAACATATTCCATTTCATATCACTTCCCCCCTATGGCTGCAAAAAATCTCTCATCTTTTCATATCCTCCACCGACTCCCTGAACTTTATGGAACAGTCTATGGTAATGGTTCGGGGCCTGGCTTCAGGATTCTGAAATCTGCGCTTCATCAGCAGAATGGCCTGCTCCGCCATAAAGCGCCTGTTCACATGCACCGTGGTAATGGGCGGATCGGAGATCTCCGAATAGAGCACATCGTCAAAGCCCACCACGCTCACATCGCCGGGTACCTTCAGCCCCAGATCCCGCAGCTGGCGGATCAGGAGATAGGCGGCATGATCATTGTTGCATACAAACGCCGTGGGCATCTCCCCCGGCAGTTCAAACCGTTCCAGTATCCCCTGCTGCCCCCGGTCGTCAATCCGGCGCTGGGAATTCAGGTCAATCCCCTCCTCCAGAAGAGCCTTATAATACCCCAGATAACGGTCGTTCACGCTGTTGGTATAGTTTAGATTGCCCACAAAGGCAATTCTGCGGTGTCCCCTCTCGATCAGATGGGAAGTCAGGTAATAACTGGCCTGGAAACTACCGGACACCACGGAGTCCGCCTCCACGCCCCGGTATTGAAAGTCCAGACACAGCACAGGAAGCCCCGTCTCTTTCAGATACAGCACATACTTTTTGGAGAACTGCCCCAGAAGCATGACGCCGTCATGGCCCTCCACGCCGGCGTTGACCACATTTTTCCGTTCGTCCTCCCGGCTCACATAAAACAGGGAAAATTTCATGCTGTTTTCCCACTCCAATTCCTGCAGTCGCTTATACAATCCGTTATAGAATTTCTCGTTGGGCTCAAAATACACTTCGGAAAACAGTACGGCGATCCGATACTTAATACGCTTTTTATACTCGTACCCCATCTCGTCCGCCTTCTTCAGGATCAGTTGTTTTGTCTCCTCAGAAATATCCCCACTGTTTTTAAAGCATTTTGATACCGTCATTTTCGATATCCCCAATTCTGTGGCAATATCCTGCATCGAAACCTTTTTCAAAGCAACCTCCTCCTAACTTTTCTTTCTATTCGCAGACCAGCAATCCTTTCAATTTTCCCCTCTCATCCCTGACTTCAAACAACACGTCTTTGCACGGGGCCTCCAGCGGCTTCTCTCCAAACTGCAGATATACCCCCACCCGTTCCTGTTCCCATATTCTCTGATAGTACAGCAGTCCGTCCTGCTGCCGGATCTCTCCGTAGGTTCCCAGGGTCAGGGACGGAAGCCTTTTTCGGATCTCCAGAAGCCTCCGATATACGGAATGCAGGGAGTTTTCTTCCTGCTCTCCCGCTCTCTGCCAGTCCACCATGCCCCGGGAATAATCCCTTGCGCGCTCCCGGGCATATTGAAACGCAGCCTTCTCGTCCGCTCCCTCTCTCAGCTTTTTCTCATACCCATACCGGCCCTGGATATCTTTCAGGTCCTCCGGCCTATCCACGGGCACATCCTCTAAGGGGATTTCCTCCCCCTGGTACAGGAAGGGGATGCCTCTGGCCGTCAGCAGGAACATGGCCAGCAGTTTTGCTTTCCCTGGATCCAAACCGCACAGACGGTTGAAATGCCGCCTCATATCATGGGAACTGAAAAAAAGGGTGGGGTACACGCCTTCCGCCTCCATCTTCCTCATCTGATCCGCCATATAGGCGATGTCCAGCTTCTCCATACTGCCCAGGTTGAATTGAAAGGCCGAATCCAGCAGCCCCGGCCCCACATAGGATTTGATCAGGTACAGATCGTCCTCCCCGATTTCCCCCAGCAGATATTTGTGGGGGTAGGCGTGTACCGTCTCCGAAATTTTCCCCAACGCCTCATAGATTCCCTTTTGATTCTTGTCGTACACATGACGCGTCCCGCCGTTTTCCACAGGATTGTCCACACTGAGGGCGGCGCGGTCCGTCTTGAGGAAATTGATCACATCCAGCCGAAAGCCGTCCACTCCCCGGTCCAGCCAGAATCGTAGAATATCTCTGCATTCCCGCCACACCTGCCCGGAGGACCAGTTCAGGCATACCTGCTCCCGGGAAAAGGCATGGTAGTAATACAGGCCGGCGGATTCGTCATAGGTCCAGGCGCTTCCGTCAAAAAAAGATTCCCAGTTGTTCGGAATCTCCTTTTCCCACAGATAGTAGTCCCTGTACGGGCTCCGGGCGCTGCTTCTGCTCTCCTCAAACCAGGGGTGGAGATGGGAAGTATGGTTCAGCACCATGTCAATAATCACCCGAATCCCAGCCTCATGAGCCCTGTGCAGAAGCATGTCAAAATCTTCCAGCGTTCCGTAATCCGGGTCCACATCCCGGTAGTCGCTGATATCATACCCGTTGTCCGCCTTGGGGGACGGATAAAAGGGAGTCAGCCATATCCCGCTTATCCCCAGCTGCCGCAGATAAGGTATTCTGGAAATTACTCCCTTCAGATCCCCTATGCCATCCCCGTTGCCATCGCAGAAAGAAGGTACATAAATCTCATAAAACACTGCTTTCTCATACCATCTTATTTTTTCCATACTATTATACACCCAAAAACGGATTTGGCACAACTACATATTGAATTTCACAGTCTGAGACGCCCACATATAATACCGCCTCGTCTCCCCGGCATATCATACCGCCGCTGAACAGCACGTCTTCCAGATCCGGTCGTTTGCTGGGCCCCGGCAAAAGTTCCTTTCGCTCCGCCAGAATCCGGGGCGGGGTAAATGTTTCGGTTCCCGGGTCATACACAAACGCCATGGGGAAATAGTGCCGCACTTCGTCCGGCCTGAAGCACGCGATATGTCCCAGCACGCCCAGTCTGCCGTCCGGAAGAAGGTGTACTTCGTTCACGCCTCCCCATTCCTCTTCGCCAAACAGATCCAGCAAAGGCGCATCCTCCATGGCCGCAGCGGTCACGCCTCCAAAGTCCTCCGCTATGGTAAAGCCGATCTTACCCCGCCCCCCCTTTTCTCCCTGGGGCCTGGTAAAAATACCCACGCGTCCGTCCGCCAGTTCCACCAGGCGCACATCTTTCATGCCCTCCGGTCCCTCCGCCAAACGCTCCATATGCGCAGGATCTGTCCCATAATAAAACACCGTTCGCCAGCATAAGCGCCCCGGCTGCTCCGGGTGAGGAAACACCTCCGTCCCCCCCAGAACATAGCGCCCCAACACCCTGGTGATGCAGGGATCCTGCAAATCATAGCGATCCCAGCCTTCCGCCACACGGTAAACATCCTTTTCCGTCTCCTCAAAAAACACAGCCTGGGATACCTCGCTGTCCCGCTTCTCCACCCGGGCGCAGATCATGGTTCTGCCCTGATAAGAAAAAGGTGCGGTGGGATTGTATACATCATAGCCTTCCACCCCCTGAAATACCGGGCGCACCGCCGCTGCTGCCCCGCTCTCCCTCCTGTGTTCCTCCAACATTTCCCAAATCGTCCTCATAGTATCCTCTTTTCTGGGTTTTACACCGATTCCATCGAGTTAAATATCTCTTCCAGAGACACTTCCGCCCGGGCGATCTTGTCGTCCGCCGCGCCGTAGTAGACCGTCAGCCCTGCCCCCTCGGCCACGCAGCCACAGGCAAATACCACCCCGCCAAAGAATCCCTCCTGTTCATATGCCTCCATGGGCTGCAGTATGGGCCTGGAGGACTGGGCCAGGATTTTCCAGGGCTCCTCCAGATCCGTCAGCATGGCCCCCAGGCAATATCGATTATGGGCGTCCGCCCCATGATAGATATGCAGCCATCCCCTCTCCGTGTAAAGAGGCGGCACGCCGCTGCCGATCCTTCCGTTTTCCCAGCCTTCCTCATGCACACCGCATACATGCCTGTGCCCGCCCCAATGTACCAGGTCGGGGGAAGAAGCAATCCAGATATC
>JAAWKU010000093.1 GCA_022797535.1 Lachnospiraceae bacterium
GATGCCACCGCATCGCCTCCCTCCTCCGCCTTGCAGACTGAAAATTCATCCGGCGTCATTTTACTGAAAGTCAACGATACAGCACACTAGTGTACTGACACGTTTATATGTAGGTAAATCACGCAGGATATTTGTTCATCTGCAAGGCGGATTTTCGACGGCGTAGTGGTGGGGCTAGAAAATCCAACGCAGAAGATGGACAGATAGACAAGTGAGTTTGCCTGCATATAAATGTGTCAGTACACTAGTTCTTGGGAATGCTGTTAATATGGTTCTGGACTATATTTTTATCTCTATCCTGGGATGGGGAACAGCAGGAGCCGCGCTTGCAACATCTATAGGCTTTCTATGCGCAACGGTATATTATATGGTCTGTATGATCCGTGAAAAATCCAGGGAAAATCAATTAGTGCCCCTGCTGCCCAGGCGTTTTCTGCCAGACAGAAGAATGATTCTCAATGTCGTAAGTATCGGTATTCCGGGCGCCCTCATTACAGTGCTTATGAGTGTTTCCAATATTGTGCTTAATAACTACATCAGTATTTACGGCTCTAACGCAGTAGCTTCTTATGGAATTGCATATAAACTTGATATGATTCCGATTTTATTGTCAGTGGGATTATCCCAGGGGGTTGCTCCTTTAGTGGGCTACAGCTATGGAGGAAACGAGAAAAAGCGAATGTGTGATATCGTTAAATTGACCGTACTATATGGAATTTTCATGGGAGCGGTATTTGTTGCTGTCTTTTTGTGTTTTGGAAAGCCACTGGCGGCTATATTCCTACAAGATGACTCTCTGATTGAACAAACGGCATACTTTTTAAACATCCTTTGCCTGTCGGCGCCCATGCTTGGCGTTATCAATATGACAACCAGCTATTTTCAGGCATTGGGAAAAGCAATGAAATCGCTAATCATTACGCTTTTAAGAAACGCGGTACTGTTTATTCCGGGAGTAGTCCTTTTGAATTACTTATTGGAACTGAATGGTGTGATTGCGGCACAGCCCGTTGTTGAAACGGTTTTAACAGTAATATGCGTATTTATGTATATGGCAGATATAAAATCGAACCGCGGGAGCGGGGATTAAGCGTCAAAGAAAAAGTTGTCATTGTCCCTTTTCTGGTTCTTTTCATGGCCCGGACCGCGCCTGTCTCCGCCTCCATAAGATCCTGAAGGATGTCCTTGAAGCCATCCTTCAGGAAAATACCGACGTCTGCCATACTGCTTAAGTTGTTGCCTGCAATAATCTGTGTAATCCGTTCCTTTGCCGCCGGCATACAAATACTCCTTTTCGATTAGAATTTCCTTATCTTGATTGCATTTCCTCTTTAATATTTTACATTCACAAAATAAAATGTATTATGTACAGCCTTCAAAAGGAATAAGATATAGCTTTTCTTCCAGATCAGTTGCAGAAAGTGAACGTTTTACTATCATCAGCCTTTTGTCATATGCCAACACACATCGAATGGCAGACTGCCCATTTTCTAAGGAATAATATTGTATATCTAAAGTTCCTGCCTGTGTATCGAACCGATATATATCGTTTGTATTTCTAACATAAAAGAACTCATATTTTGTATTATTACTGGAATTGGGAACATATTCCAGATTTGTATTACATAAGAGCACATCTATTTCATTTCCTGTATATTTGCATAGTATAGAGGTTCCTGAATAGTCACCTATGCAAAAATAATTGTCAAAGGCATAAAACACACCGACGTTATCCGTTACCAGGTTATCAAATAAAACCTTGCAAAATAAGGAAATTTTAAAGATTTTATTTCTTAAGCGGCAAACCCGGGTAGATCCATAGACCTACACAAACAGCATACCACAAAATATCTGTCGTGAAAACACTGGAATTTACTTTTTCAAGTCAGCAGCACTTATCAGGATTACTTATCAGGAGCAGGACTCCGCCAGTCGCCACCTTGACAATTCGCGCAGGATATGATATTTTTATAGCGGTTAAGCAGAAGCGGCCGGGCAGACAGAAGTCTGCAAGCAGTACAATTTGGTTTTGAAATTCTCCATTCGGCATACCAGGAAGGTATCTGCGCCCAGAAGGGTACGGGTGCTTTTTTTGCGCCTGAAAATTACCTGCGAATCGGATAAAGAAAAAGCGATTCCAAATCT
This sequence comes from Lachnospiraceae bacterium, assembly GCA_022797535.1. Lineage (GTDB taxonomy): Bacteria > Bacillota > Clostridia > Lachnospirales > Lachnospiraceae > Acetatifactor. The sequence continues at coordinate 2,146 of JAAWKU010000093.1, forward strand.
GAACCAAATCTGAAAAAGAAAGGATGTCTCACCGATGAATGAAAAAACAAAAAAATTATGCCTCTCCGCCGTTTGTCTGGCCCTGTGCATGGTACTGCCCTTCCTGACCGGCCAGATTCCCCAGATCGGGGGCGCGTTATCCCCCATGCATATCCCGGTGCTGCTGTGCGGCCTGCTCTGCGGCTGGCAATACGGCCTGGTGATCGGCTTCATCGCGCCCCTGCTGCGCTTTGCGCTGTTCGGCATGCCTCCCATCATGCCCACGGGACTGGCTATGATGTTCGAACTGGCAGCTTACGGCGCCCTGTCCGGGATCCTGTTAAAACTGCTGCCCAAAAAAATCCCTTTCCTCTACGCCTCCCTGGTGGGAGCCATGCTGGGAGGGCGCATCGTATGGGGAGTGGCCCGCTTTGTGCTGGGGCTGGCAGTAGGACCTGCCTTCACCCTGGGGGCATTTCTGTCCGGAGCTTTTGTCAGCGCCGTTCCCGGCATCATCTGCCACATCCTGCTGATCCCGCCGGTGGTCATGGGTGTGCGCCGGGCGCTGAAGCTGGAACTCTGACCCGGCGGATGGCTTTTATCCTTTTGCGGCCCGTCAGGAGGACATATATCAGCCTGGCGATGTAGGACAGGCCCCTGTTGAGGGCGGTTCATAACAGAGTGCATTGCGCCTGAGTGGGGCAAATGTCCTCCCGCCCTCCCTGCGAAGCCTTTTTTTTGACAGGAGAGCCAAAAACGGCATCGGAGCCGGAATATCTGACAGGAAAACCAGAAACGGCATTGGAGCCGGAATACCTGACGGGAAAAACGAAAACGGCATCGAAGCTGGAATACCTGACAGGAAAAACGAAAACGGCATCGAAGCCGGAATATCTGGCAGGAAAAACGAAAACGGCATTGAAGCCGGAATACCTGACGGGAAAAACGAAAACGGCATCGAAGCCGGAATATCTGGCAGGAAAACCGAAAACGGCATCAAAGCCGGAATATCTGACAGGAAAAGCGCCCTGGTCATATCAGCTAGGGCGCTCTTCTTATAAAGTATCATGTCGGCAGTTCTGCTATGTATATCAGACCACTTCCTTAATCAGATATTTTTCCAGAAACTCCTCCCGGGAACAGGGCCTGCTGTAATAATAGCCCTGGATAAAGTCCGAGCCAAGCAGCATGACCTGTTGCTGTTCCTCTTTTTCCTCCACACCCTCTATGACAATGCGCAGATTGATGCTGTGCACCATATTGATAATATGGCTCAAAAGCTGCCTCTCGTAACTGTGCTGCAGGGCTCTCAGCGTAAAGCTCCTGTCGATTTTAACGATATCCGGGTTAAACCGGCCAATATTCTGCAGATTGGAATAGCCTGTTCCAAAATCATCCAGGGCAATCTGAATCCCCGCCTCCTTAAACCTGTGCCACACCTTCTGAACATTGATGCTGTTCTCCAGATAGCCGCTCTCCGTCAGTTCCATAATTAAAGCATCCGGGGGGAGCCCCGTCTCCTTCAGCGCCTCCATGACTTCAGCAAAAACAGGCCCCTTGGTCAACTGGATATAGGACAGGTTGATGCTGACTCGGAACTCAGGATATTTTTCCCGGCAGACCCTGCACATATCCGCCGCCTTTCGGATAATCCATTTCCCCACGGGCAGGATCAGCCCGCTCTCCTCCAGGATCGGGATAAATTCTGCTGGAGATATGGACTCTCCCTCCGGCATCCGATAACGCAGCAGTGCCTCCGCCCCGTACAGTTCCTCAGATTGGGTATATACCAGCGGCTGAAAGTATAGATCCAGTCCCTCAAAATCACTGGACACCGCTTTCCGAAGACTTCTGCTGATGGCTCTGGATCGTAAAAACGCCTCATAGTCCTCCTGTTCAAACAGGTAAACCTGGTTTTTCCCCATTCGTTTGGCCTGTCCCAGGGCAAACTCCGACAGGCGCATAATCTCCTCGTAATCCGCCTGTTCCATATCCCTTATATTGACGATGCCTCCGGAGATGGTATAGACTGCCTCATAATTACGCCGGGCAATATCCCGTTCCACCTCCTGGCGGATCTTGTCATACAGTCCCCTGATCTCCCGGGGGGTTCCGCCCACCAGGTCCAATATGAGGAATTCGTCGGAGATAACCCGGTACACAGACTGTCCCGGCAGCAAACGTCTCTCAATACACTGCGCCACCTGACGCAGCACCGCATCCCCGTAGTCCACCCCCAGCCTTTCGTTAATCATTCGGAAATCGTCAATGCCCACCCGCATCACATAACCGTCCGGCAGAACCGGCAGCTGCTTTAACCGTTCCTGTAGGGAAGAGGCTCCCAACAGGCCGCTCACATTATCTGCTTTCTGTTTCTGTCCTATCTCGTTGATGCAGCCCAGCATCAGCCAGGGTTTCCCCTCCTGGTTCTGCAATACCCGTCCTTTGCAGACAATCCAGATTGGGGTACCGTCCTTCCCCAGCCAGCGGTAACGCAGTTCATGCTCCATCTTCTCGCCGTTCAGAAGCTGCTGCAGATCCGCCTGCAGCATGGCAAAGTCATCGGGATGCACCACATCTCTGAGATTCTCCGTCACATTATGAAACAGGGGGCCCGGAAGTGAAAAACGCTCTGTGGCGCTCTCGGTGATGAAATAAGCGTCGTTTATAATATCATATACAAAAAGATTGTCGTTCATGCAGGTCGCAAACTGCTCTGCTGTGGCACAAAACGCGTCAAAGCCCTGGTTTTTGTCCAATTTATGCATATTTCCACCCTTCCAAACTTACCCTAGCATGCATATCGTGAGCCGAACTTGCGATATTGCACAAATCAGTATATAAAACGAAGTTTCATACTTTCCTTAACATGCATATCGCGAGCCCAGCTTGCGATATTGCTCAAAACAGTTTATGAAACGAAGTTCATACTTACCTTTTCGCACTTATCCCAAGGGAAGCCCGGAATCTTGCGCTCCATTCTGGCTCTTGCTTTTCCCCTGATATTGTACTCCATCCTGAACCCTGCGCCGCCAGAAGGCATTGTACTCTATACCCAACTCTGCGCTGCCAGGGATATTATCACTGCGCGTCCGGCTTGAATCTCTCGATCAGGGCGGGAATCTTTTCCCCCAGCAGGACGATGTTCAGGCTCATGGGGTTGATAACGATCCCCTTGACCTCCTGCCCCATGGCCTTCGGAATATTCTCAAAGGCAATGACGCTTGCCCGCAGCTTTCTATCCTTGTCGAACTTAAGCAGTTCCTGCCCGTCGGTGAAAAGAGGCTGGAACTTCTCGCCCTCCTTGTTCTGTACACAGGGAATCCGAATGTTGGAGCCGTCCGGCAGAGGAGCGTCTCCTTCCATCTGGTGGGGTACCAGGAACCGGCTGCGCACAATGTTGGCCGCCATCTCTTCCTCATATTCATGCAGCGCCTGAGCATTGCGCTCCTTGCGGTTCATTTCCTGTATAAAGTGAATGCCGGACAACTGCATCTGAGGATTGAGCAGGGGCCGCTTCTCCTCTGGAATCTGAGACAGATCCGGGCGTTTCACCAGCTTTTCCAGGGGCAGCCTGGTCAGACGCTCTTCCTCCTGGAACATAATGACGTCGATACCGTAGGAAAAAAGGCTGCTGAAAAACGGCAGCAACTGCTCCCCAGGCACCTTTACCACCACCAGCGGATCCTGAAAGTTCTCCCTGCGCACATCCGCGTAATGCTTCGCCTTCTCCTCCTCCACAAAGGTCCAGATCTGATCCGTGAAATCCTCCTCGTCACAGGTGACAAAGGGCAGCCTGGTTCCTGCGCCAAAGGCCACAAACAACTGTTCCAACTGGGGGATCCGCATGGCCTGCTCTATAAATGTATTTTCATTCTCCATGTGCTTTCAACTGACCTCGTTTCTCTTTATTTCTGTAAAACAGATTTTATATACTATTATTTTATCATAAATCCAGCACTCTGACAACCACAAAGGAAATAAAAAGAATGAAATGATTTCGCAAAAAGCATTGACATTTTCTGTGCGAAATGGTAATATATTATCTGCTTGGAGAATTCCTCTGGCAACACTACAAGCGAAAGTGTCGGAACTGGCAGACGAGCAAGACTAAGGATCTTGTGCTGGCAACAGCGTGTGGGTTCAAGTCCCATCTTTCGCATTTTGCGGCGCGAAATTGAATTGTGATGGTTCAGGTTTCGCATCGTTTTGTGCATTATACAGCGCAAAATCTAACCGTCGTGGTTCAGGTTTTGCGCTGTTTTGTAATTAATTATTCTGTCCGAAGGCTAAAAAATAATCCAAACACCCTTCAATTTTAAGGCCTATTTCCAAGGCTTTCAAGCGATGAACACACAGGAGGTAATACGGTTTACATTGATTTTCTAATATTCTTGAAAGTATCGTTATCTAACGCCGTCTGCACCCTGCCACTGATTCCATTCTTGAACGAAGAAAACCACAGACCGCGCGCTTTATTCCAGGCCCTTTATTCCAGGCCCTTCATATGGGTCAGAGCGCTCTCAATCAAACTGCCCAGAGACTGCTCCGCCACGCCGGCCACGATGTTGTCGCAGTGGTTCACGGGGATCAGGACGCGCCTGGCCCGGCTCTGTCCCACTGCCACCGCCATGGCAGGCGTCACCTCCCCGTACAGCGCATCCGCAATCACGATACCGATGGGTCCCACGATCACATCCGCCCTGCGGCATCCCACAATCACCGCATTCTCTCCAGTGGCGGCGACGTCCGCCCCCGCTCTGAGCATGGCGGCGGTGGCGGTGCTGTTGGTACCCACCGCCGTCACGTGGGCATGGGGCAGCCGCTCCTTGACGGCGCTCACCAACTGCCTGCCCATGCCCCCTCCCTGGCTGTCAATCACTAATATGTTCATAAGTACCTCTTTTCCGTTACGCCCCCTTATGATTCTCTGAACCCGGGGCGGCGCCTGATGGTGTTCCATTCATTGTACCACAGGCCACCTTTTTTGAAAAGAGTCCCTCTCCATACCTACTGATTCTCGTTCATATAGAGCTGCGCTCTGGACTGGATAATACCGGCCACCTCCTGCGCGCTCCTCTGTCCGGAAAAGAAGGCTTCCGCATCCTCCATGATGATATTGCGGATCTCTTCACTATAAAAAGCCGTGCGGTTCACGCCATAGATGAACTGGCAGATCTTATCCACTTCTTCCTGTGTAAAGGGCTCCAGAACCACCTGCTCCCCATTGATCGTCCAGTAATCGTCATAATACTCCTTGTTGCCGTTTTGATCCGTCCAGTAGGGGCGCTCCGTGGCCTCAGCCGCCTTGGCCAGAAACGCTGACTTCAAAACCGGCATACTGTAAAGTCCGCTGCTGGTCTGGTACTCCTGGGTGAGGAACTGGCGCGCGAACTGCCATGCCCCTTCCTGCTGCTGGGAATTGGCGGAAATCATCAGGGCGGACCCGCTTACGCTCAGGTAGGAACCGTTTGAATCCGACGTGGGAAATCCCACAAAGGACACTTCCTCACCCATATATCCTTTGATCTGGTATTTGCAATCCGCGATATTGCTGATAAACAGTTCCCGCATCAGACTGCGGTTCTCCCTGTACTGGTTCTCATAGTGGGAATAGTCATAGTCCTCGTCCTCTTTATAATTTTCCTTGGGCAGGTTCTTCGCATATTCCAGCATGTCGATGAATTCCTGGGAATCAAAATAGCACTTACCCGTTTCCAAATCAATAAAGTCCTTCCCGCCATAACTCAGTATGTTATAGATAAAGCTGTCCCGGACCATATCGCCAAAGGCGGTTGCTCCCTGGGGCATGGTGGCAAGCACTGTCTCCACATCCGCCATGGTCCAGGACTGAGGCTCTCCCACCAGAGATTTCTTGGCAATCATGGTCTGGACATTGAAGCTGGGAATCACCGCGTACAACTGCCCGTTTACGGAATAAGCCTCCCACACATTCTGCAGGTATTCCAGCCCGCCCAGTTCCGGGTCCGCCGCCAGCAGCTTACCGATATCTGCCAGCGCCCCTTTGGACACATAGTTGCGGTAACTGTTCATATCGGTGAGCATCATGATATCCGGCATCTGGCCGCTGATGATGTCGTTATTGAGCCGGGTCTGTCCCGCCGTCCAGTCCTCCGGGGTGTTATAGATACTGTAGTCCTTCAGCGTGATTCTGTACTGGCTGTTTGACCTGTTAAACTGGATCACCTTGGTCCTGATTTCCGAACTGACATAGCTTCCTCCCAGCACCAGTTCCTTCTTATCCGGGATATCCGCCGGGTCCACATAGGTAAAGTAGGCGCATTTCTGCGCATAAGTGCTGATGTCATGATATATCGCCACAAAATGCTGATCGTCGATCCACTGTATCATAGTGATATCGTCGGCGAGCAAATCTGAGTTTATGCTGTTCATCAGCATCCTGGGTTCCGCATCCCCCGGGCTCCAGGTATATACACCCATATTATTGACCAGCAGCAAGTCCTGGCCGCTGCCTCTGTGGATTCCCAAGTTATCATGAAAGGGAAGCTCCGTCTGCTCTCCCAGAGTGCCGGCTTCTACATCATAACTGGCCATATAGCGCCTGGTATATGCTTCATCAAAATAGATCACTGTCAGTGTGCCGTCGCCATTGGAATAGATCAGAGCAGAGCGTCCGAAAATGTCACTGCTCACCTCTTTGCGGCTGATTTCCTCCCCCTGGGGCGAGTAGAGCACCGTCTCGTTTTTATTCCCGCCCATAACAGCCAGGACCCTGCCCTCGCCTCCATCCAGCACCTGGCTGCAATAGGACCATTCTCCCGGTTTGTTGGCAATGATCTGCTTTGACCATTGCAGACTTCCCTCCATGTTCCAACAGTCCAGATAGTAACGGTCCTCATAGACATAGTTGTTGGGATCGGAAGTATCCTCGTAGGTGCAGCTGCACACGGCATAGACGTAGCCTGCGTCGGATACAAAAGCACTGTTGATCCAACTGTTGCTCTCTTCCCTTTCAGGCAGCGCCAATTCCACGAAACTGCTGTCCGAGCCGTCGGTATTGGCCTTGTAATAGCCAAACAGGTTATTCTCACTGGTCTCCTCACCGGAACCGCCATAATTGTACACCAGGAGAAACAGCTTTCCGTCCCGGTAAGAGATGCTGCTTACATTGTCATTGCTGCCCAGCAGATCCAATTCCTGATAAGAATATACATTTTCCTTTCCCTGCTGGCTGGTTTTCACACCGCCCGATGTGCCCACATCACTGCCTCCGATGCCGCCCTGTCCGTCCCGGTTGGCATCGCCGCTGCCGCCGTTACAGGCGGCAAGCCCCAGGCCCATAACCGCTGCCAGGGACAGGGCTATCACCTTTTTCCATATTCCTCTTTTCATACGCTCCTCATTTCTGCATACCGCCGGTTTGGCCCGCGGTATTGCGCCATTATGTAAGATACTCCCTGAAAACAGATTTACAGAATTCGGCCGACTATTCCACAGATCTGTTTTCCAGGTAAATATACCACCTTATGTCTACTTTGTAAACATTCCTTGCAGAATATTAAGAATTCCACATCGGAGAATCGTTCAGCGAAATGCCGCCCAATGGAGTATACAGCCGGAAAACGGCATATACTGTTACTGTCTGTGAGGTGAGAAATTATGAAGATTTTAAAACGCCGCGCCATCGGCGGCATTGTTTTCGTTCTGGCCATCGGTACCCTGTCCCATTTCCTGTATGAATGGACGGGTCAAAATTATGTGGCAGGACTCTTTACCCCTGTCAATGAATCTATTTGGGAACATATGAAGCTGGTATTTTTTCCCATGCTTCTGTATTCTCTCTTTATGATACCCGGACTGAAGGGCAAGTTTCCCTGTCTCCCCTCCGCCTACTGTTTTGGGATGCTGCTGGGAACCCTTCTGGTTCCTGTGCTTTTTTACGCCTACTATTTTGTGATTGGTCGGGACGTCTTTTTCCTGGATCTGGCTACTTTCGCGGCCAGTGTGATTCTTGGCTACACTGCCGTATATAAGTTGACTCTGAACTGTAGGGCAAAGGCTTTTTCCTGGTTATTGTACGCCCTTGTGGCGATGGGCATTGTATGCTTTATGATATTTAGCTACAATCCTCCACCCCTGGCAATTTTCACTCCTCCGTCTGCTTCTTTTTCCTGAGCTTCTTTTTCCTGATTTTCCATTGCCGATCATTTGGGGGTATGCTATACTGATAACAACACCTGCCCTGAAATTACGTTTTTCCGGGACAGGCCATTGGAAAGGTATGGGATGGGAATGCATACAAGTGAATCTGCCGAGAATTATCTGGAGACAATATTGATATTAAGCAAATGCAGGCCGGTAGTGCGGTCTGTGGACGTGGCGGAAGAACTGGGCTATAAAAAGTCCAGCGTCAGCGTGGCCATGAAGAATCTGCGGGAGAAAAATCATATCACCGTGACCAGGGAGGGCTTTATCTACCTCACCGAGAGCGGCCGTGAGATCGCCGATATGATCTACGAGCGTCATCAGCTTCTGTCCCAGTGGCTGACACGCCTGGGAGTGGATCCCCAGATTGCCGCCGAGGACGCCTGCCGCATGGAGCATGTGATCAGCAGGGAAAGTTTTGAAGCCATCAAGCAGCATATCCGGTAGACTGATGCCGATACAGTCCGGCGCCCGTCTGGAACCCGGTTCCCCTGCCCTTGCGCTATATAAAAATAAAACCAGCCTTTTCCAGGCATTGCAGCAGGCCCGGAAAAGGCTGGTTATTTAGTTCAGGTCAAAATCTTATTCAGATCAGGAGAATCTCAGGCCAGGAGAATCCTCAGGTCAGGAGAACCCTCAGCGCTGCACCCTGCCGGAAGCGTCGCCGCCGGCCAGAGTCTCCACCTCTTTCCTGGACACCAGGTTAAAGTCCCCGGGGATGGTATGCTTCAGCGCGGAAGCCGCCACGCCGTACTCCAGCGCCGCCTTGAAATCCTTGCCGTCCAGCAGACCGCAGATCACGCCGCCTGCAAAGGAATCGCCGCCTCCCACGCGGTCCACGATGGGATGCACGCTGTACTCCTTGGAATGATAGAATTCCTTTGTGTCCCTGGAATAGATACAGGCGGACCAGCCGTTGTCAGAAGCGGAATGGCTCACCCGCAGGGAGGAAACGCAGTACTCGAAATTGTAGTCCGCCACCATCTGCTGGAAAATGGACTTGTAGCCTGCCAGTTCCAGATCGCCGCTGGTCACATCGGTCTTGCCAGGCTTGTATCCCAGCACCAGTTCCGCATCCTCCTCGTTGCCGATGCAGACATCCACATACTTCATCAGGTTTTTCATAATTCTCTGGGCCTTCTCGGAGGACCACAGCTTCTTGCGGAAGTTCAGATCAACGGAAACTTTCACGCCATGTTTCTTGGCGGCAATCAGTGCCTTTTCGGTAAGCTGCGCCGCGCTGTCGGACACGGCGGGGGTGATGCCCGTGAAATGGAACCAGTCCGCGCCCTCAAAGATGGCGTCAAAATCAAAATCCGCCTCGGTGGCCGTAGAGATAGAGGAATGGGCCCTGTCATATACCACCTTGGAGGGCCTCATGGACGAACCGCTCTCCAGGAAGTAGATGCCCAGTCTCTCGCCGCACTTCGCAATATGCTTTGTGGACACATTATATTTTCTCAGAGCAGCCACAGCACAATCGCCGATCTCATTGTCGGGCACTGCGGTGACAAATTCCGCATCATGGCCATAATTGGCCAGGGATACGGCCACATTGGCCTCGCCGCCGCCATAGCACACATCAAACGCATCTGCCTGGATAAACTTCTCGTTGTTGGGAGTGGACAGCCTCAGCATGATCTCACCCATAGTAATTACTTTTGCCATTGGATTTTCCCTCGTCTTTCTTCAATATTATAATTCCACATTTTCCCTTCCGCACACAGCTTTCCCGATCCCTGCCCGTCTACCTCAGCGTCTGTCCATGGATCGGTTCGCCGCACGGGAAATGCTGTCTTTACTTCTGCACCAGATGGAGCGCGAAGCCGCCAAACTCTTCTTTCAGGTAGACGGCCTTCAGATTGCCCTTGGCGTCCCTCTTGGCAGTATCCTCCGCAATCTCCACGCCCAGCACACTGGTAAGGTAGTTTACGGCCCTGTCGATGTAGTTGGTCCTGATGGCAATATGCCCATGCTCTCCCAGATAAGGCGTCTTGTACACCTCCACTTCCGTGCCTGCGAACACGGAACTGTTGCCCACCTTCACCGGCATCCCGAAGATAAAGGAGAATCTCCGGGCAATCTTCTCAGCTTCCTCGGCGCTGCCCGTGTTGATGCCCACATGAGCCAGTTCGAAGCCCAGCATGGTCTGCACGGCTTCTCTGGTAAGCTGCTCAATCTTGTCCCACTCCCCTGCGTTAATCAGATCTCCGGGCACCATCCAGGAACCCCCACAGGCGATAATCTTATTAAAGTCCAGATAAGAAGTCAGATTTTTGGCGCTGATGCCGCCGGTGGGCATGAATT
>JAAWKU010000094.1 GCA_022797535.1 Lachnospiraceae bacterium
CGGATTATATTCAGACAAACCTCCTTGCCTAAATTCTCATCGGACTGCGTTGTCGTCGGTCAACGATGCCACCGCATCGCCTCCCTCCTTCGCCTTGCCAATGAAAATTTATTCTGCGGAGTTTCGCCAGAGATAATCCGGTCAGTACACTAGGGCACTGCATGTTTTGGATATAAGTACAGTGTTTTTGAAAAAGCAACCGCAGGAGAGAAGAACTCCTTTTGTGGCGGTGCGGAAAGAGGAATCTATGCCAATCATTATCAATCTGGATGTCATGATGGCCAAGCGAAAAAAGGGACTGACGGAACTGGCCGGAGAAGTGGATATCACCCTGGCCAATCTGTCCATACTGAAAAATAATAAGGCAAAGGCGGTGCGGCTGTCCACCCTGGACGCCATCTGCAGGGCTCTTAATTGCCAACCGGGTGATATCCTGGAATATGTGGAAGAGGAAGAAACAGAACAGTGACCCGGGGCCATGAAAGCGGGAATGGCAGTGCCGTTTTAAAAAGCACGGAGGAAGGTTGATTGACTTCATGGACGGATACAGAGAAGAAATTCCGTCGGGCTGGGTGTAACAATATGCTTGCAAACAGTAATATAGCAGGAGGAGAAGAAAGATGATGGAGAATATGCAGAACAGTATCTGGCAGGAGCCTTCAAGGGGAACGTTGCCCCAACAGAATCCTGATGGGGGTCAGAGCGGCCGATCCGGCATACCACCCGCCCCGGCGCAGGGGAGCAATCCCGGCGTACCACCCGTACCGCCGCAGCAAGTTAATCCCGGCGTACCACCCGTACCGCCGCAGCAAGTCAATCCCGGCATGCCACTCGTTTCGCCCCAGGGTGTCAATCCCGGTGTACCGTCTGCCCCTCCGTTTTGCACCGTGCCCGGAGGCCGCCCTCCCTATCCTCCCATGGCTGGTCCCGTCCCCATGCCTGGCCCGAATAAAAAACCGGATACTCCGGAGACGAAGAAGATGAAAGAAAACTTCCAGATTTTCGGCCTGGCCTCTTTCCTGTACGCCTGTCTGTATGCCTTTTGCATGTACCGCAACAACAGCGGGGTGACGTACCCTTTTTTCGTGGCAGGAAGTCTCTGCTATATTTGCTTCTGCTTTGCAAAACTGGGGATTTCCTTAAAAAAAGAAAGCGCATTCTATGCTGTCAGTATGATGCTCCTGGGGGTATCCACTTTCTGCACCGACGATTGGAGGATCATCTTCCTGAATAAGCTGGGAGTATTCCTGCTGACGGTCAGTTTCCTGCTGGCCACTCTATATGACACCAGAAGGTGGAACCTGGTCAAATATTTTGGATCCATCTGCCAGACGGTGTTTATGGCCATCGGCGAACTGGACCGGCCTTTCAGGGACATTCATTGGTATACCAGAAACAAGATGAAAAGCAGAAACAGTAAAGTGTTGTATGTGGTGTTGGGACTGGTGATTGCCCTGCCCATTTTCATGGTGGTGGTACCGCTGCTGATCAGCGCGGACGCGGTGTTTCGGGATATGACAGAGAGGCTTCTGGAGCATCTGCGCCTGGGAAATATTCTGCTGGTGCTGTTCATGTGGGCCTTTATGTTCCTGGCTTCCTATTGTATCTTAAGTTATCTGTGCAAAAAGACCATAAGGCAGGAGGTGAAGGACGGCCGCAGGGGAGAACCCATGATTGCCATTACCATTGCCGCTTTGCTGACGCTGCTGTATCTGGTGTTCAGCGTGATTCAGATTGTCTATCTGTTTATGGGGAATATGACACTTCCGTCGGGATACACCTATGCCGAGTATGCCAGGGAAGGCTTCTTCCAGCTGCTGGCAGTGAGCGTGCTGAATCTGATTTTTGTGTTGGTGGGCCTGGGATGTTTCAGGAAGAGCAGGGTGCTGAAAGGAATACTCACAATGATGTCACTTTGCACCTATGTGATGATCGCTTCCAGCGCCATGCGGATGATTATTTATATCAGATGGTATTATCTGACTTTCCTGCGGATATTTGTGCTTTGGGGATTGGCGGTGTTGTTCCTGCTTTTCACGGGCATCATCCTTTCTATAATAAAAGAAGGCTTTCCCCTCTTTCGTTATGGCATGGCAGTGGTGACTCTGTGTTATATGGCGCTGTCCTTCAGCCATCCGGATTATCTCATTGCCAGGGTAAATGTGGCCAGCATGGACCTGGAGACCCGCAGTGCTTTCTTCCAGGGGGAACCCTATGACGACTATGAGTTTTTGAGCGATCTCAATGCGGATGCCGCCCCGGTGCTGGTGGAGTGGATGGCGGCGGAGGGATATGACCTGAACGTGTATTATCTGGAGAATCCCCGCCAGGAAGCCTATGATGCCAAATACCGTTCCTGGCAACGGGAGGGCTTTGGTTACTTTTATCTGAACCGCCTGAAAGAACGGAATGCCCATAATGGAATCAGGACGTTTAATGTCTCAAGATTTCTGTCGGAATTCCTGATTCTGTCAGAAACCACCCAGGGCATGTAAAAGAGTGCCAAAGTACGCTTAAAGAATCTTAGTGGTCCACCTGGAGCAGTCCCATACCTCCGTGGCCAGCCCTTCATAAAACTCCGGTTCATGGCAGACCATGAGAAGACTGCCTTTGTAGTCGGCCAGGGCGCGCCGCAGTTCCGCCTTGGCATCCACATCCAGATGGTTGGTGGGCTCGTCCAGCAGCAGCACGTTGGTCTCCTGGTTAATCAGCTTGCACAGCCGCACTTTGGCCTGTTCACCGCCGCTCAGAACCTTGACTTTGCTCTCTATATGCTTGGTGGTAAGGCCGCATTTTGCCAGCGCGGAACGCACTTCGTACTGGGTAAAACCGGGGAAAGTATTCCAGATTTCCTCGATGCAGCTGGTATTGATGTTCTGGTCCATCTCCTGTTCAAAATAGCCGATCTGCAGGTAGTCCCCCTGCTCCACGGAGCCGGACAGGGGAGGGATCAGGCCCAGAATGCTTCTAAGCAGCGTGGTTTTGCCGATGCCGTTGGCCCCTGTGAGAACGATTTTCTGTCCCCGCTCCATCTCCAGGTCCAGGGCGCTGGAGAGGGGCTCCTCGTAGCCGATTACCAGGCCATGGGTCTGGAAGATATATCTACCGGGGGTGCGGGCTTCCCGGAATCGGAATTCCGGCTTGGGTTTCTCCGACGCCAGTTCGATCACTTCCATTTTATCCAGCTTTTTCTGGCGGGACATGGCCATATTGCGGGTGGCAACCCGGGCCTTGTTGCGGGCCACAAAGTCCTTCAGGTCGGAGATTTCTTTTTGCTGCCGATTGTAGGCGGCTTCAAGCTGGGCTTTCTTCGCTGCATAGACTTCCTGGAATTTGTGATAATCTCCCACATAGCGGGTAAGCTGTTGGTTGTCCATATGGTAGATCAGGTTGACTACGCTGTTCAGGAAGGGGACGTCGTGGCTGATGAGAATAAAGGCATTTTCATATTCACTCAGGTATCGTTTCAGCCAGACAATGTGTTCCGCGTCCAGGTAATTGGTGGGCTCGTCCAGAAGCAGAATGTCCGGTTTTTCCAGAAGCAGCTTGCCCAGCAGCACCTTGGTGCGCTGGCCGCCGCTGAGCTGTGTCACGTCCCGGTCAAAGCCGATGTCCGCAAGCCCCAGCGCCCGGCCCACTTCTTCCACCTTGGAATCAATCATGTAGAAGTCATGCTGAGTCAACAGTTCCTGGAGAGTTCCGAACTCTTCCATATAATCTTCCAGTTCCTGGGGGGAAGCCTGTGCCATCTGCTCGCAGAGCCCGTTCATCCGGGCCTCCATCTCATACAGGAAATCAAAGGCGGAGGAGAGCGTGTCTCTCACCGTGGCGCCTGCCTGTAGCGCCGTGTGCTGATCCAGATAGCCGACCCGGGCGTTTTTGGCCCACTCCACCCGGCCTTCGTCCGGCGCCAGCTTTCCTGTGATAATATTCATAAAAGTGGATTTTCCCTCGCCGTTGGCCCCTACCAGACCGATATGTTCTCCCTTTAGCAATCGGAAGGATACGTCCTGGAAGATCGCCCTGTCTCCGAACCCGTGGGTCAGATGCTCTACATTCAATATCATTGTGTTTCCCTGCCTTTCAAAACATTTCAAAACAATACAATAAATCGCCCTTTTCCGAAAAATGTTCTCACTCGCTTACTAAATAGCAATCCACCAACGTACACCATACCGATCAATAACGGTGGCGCAGCATTTACTCCATGGCACCTCATGAATTGCTTCAATAACTACGCCGCCTTCCCTTAAAACATTAAATGCGTTTTTAACCGCATCTGTACTACCCAATTCAAACGCGTTAAAAGTCATTGTTTGCCATTTCATCCGATGAATCACGCTTACATCATACGAGTCCGATGCTTCTGCCACGGCAAGAATCGGTTCGCCGTCTACTGATAACTCACAATGTTCATAAGCAGTCTGAGCATTATTCCTGATCTCAAAGGATACCTTTGCTCCAAAAGCTCTGCAATATGTTTCCACCGCATCAATACTGTTTATGACATATACTTGTGTATAGCACTTCATGTGCAGACACCTCCCCAATGGCCATCCGATACTTGATTATAAAATATTTGTCAGCCATACGCAATGCATGTTTATAGACTGAGAAACAAATTCCCTGTGCAAGTATACAGGAAATGCCCGGCCTTGTCACGTAAAAAAATCCTTCTGGAAAAATTAAGAAATTTTAAGGATACATTTGCCACAAAATAGGATATACTAATGTCGTTATCAAAGTGATTTTGATCACTTGTCACTTGCACATAGTGGCAGAAAGGAGTATTATGAAAAAACTAGCAGTAATTCTATTGACAGCCACGCTGGCTCTCAGCCTGCCCGGCTGCGGCAATGGGAATGGGGAAAATGACGGCAGTCAGGAGTCTTCTACGGAATCCGTTTCCCAAACCGGAACAGACCAGGAGTCCCAAACCGGAACAGACCAGGAGTCCCAGCCGGGAACAGATCAGGAGTCTCAGCCGGTTTCGGATCAACCGTCGGTGGATGATTCCGCCCAGGAACCCCAGGAGGGTATCAGCGAGCAGATGGCAGCCATCCGCCAGGCGGTGGTGGACGCGCTGGGCGACAATTATTGGCCGGACAGCCCGATCCCGGCGGAGTACCTGGAGGGCAACGGTCTGACCAGTGAGATGTATACCGATTTCTGGGGCGAGATGCCCATGATCAGCACTAATGTGGACACGATCATCGTCATCAAAGCTGCCGAGGGTCAGGTGGAGGAAGTTCAGAAGGTACTGAACAGCTATCGGGACGCAAAGGTGAATGACACCATGCAGTACCCTATGAACATCGGCAAGATTCAGGCGTCTCAGGTGGAGACAGTGGGCGATTATGTGTGCTTCCTTCAACTGGGCGCTGACACTATAGATCTGGAGGAAGAAGACTCCATCCTTCATTGCCAGGAGCAGAACGGGTTGGCGCTGGAGGCCATAAAGTCGGTGGTGGGGCAGTAGACATTACTGCCGTAATGCCGTCAAACCAGGAGCTTGGGGAATAGAGTATGGTATTTAGCAGCATTACCTTTTTATTTAGGTTCATACCGATCTTTATGATCCTGTATTTTGTGACTCCCCGGAGGATGAGAAATATCATCCTCTTTTTGGGGAGTCTGTTTTTTTACGCCTGGGGGGAGCCGGTCTATGTGCTGCTGATGCTCTTCTCCACTCTGTCGGACTATGTGCACGGCAGACTGATCGGCGCGTGCAGAAGCAGGCGTGTGGCCCGGGGGCTTTTGATTTCATCTATCATTATCAATCTGGGACTGTTGGGATTCTTCAAGTACAGTGATTTCCTGATTGGAACCGTCAACCAGTTGCTGGGAAGTAATCTGCCTCTTCTGAAGCTGCCTCTGCCCATAGGCATCTCTTTTTACACCTTCCAGACCATGTCCTATACCATTGACTGTTATAGGGGCGAGGCCAGGGTGCAAAAAAATCTGCTGGACTTCGGGGTCTTTGTGACCATGTTCCCCCAACTGATTGCCGGCCCCATTGTCAAGTACCGGGATGTACAGGACCAGCTGCATGAGCGGAAAGCGGATATCACAGCCATCAGCTATGGCTGTCGCAGATTTGTGGCAGGACTGGCTAAAAAAGTACTGCTGGCCAACAATCTGGGCCTGCTGTGGACGGAAATCTCCGGCGGGAATCTGGGCGACACCACAGTGCTGGGGGCGTGGATGGGAGCGCTGGCTTATGCATTTCAGATCTATTTTGACTTTTCGGGGTATTCCGACATGGCCATCGGTCTGGGCGCCATGCTGGGATTCCATTTTCCCGAGAATTTTAACTACCCCTACACGGCGAAGTCCGTCACGGATTTCTGGCGCAGGTGGCATATCTCTCTGAGCAGCTGGTTCCGGGAGTATGTATACATCCCCCTGGGAGGCAACCGCAGGGGAATGTCCCGGCAGCTTCTGAATATCCTGATCGTATGGATGCTGACCGGGATCTGGCATGGGGCCGGGTGGAATTTTCTGCTGTGGGGTCTGTGGTTTGCTCTGTGGCTGATTCTGGAGAAATTGGTGCTGGGAAAGGTGCTGAAAGTCCTGCCCTCCCTGGTGGGCAGGCTGTACACCTGGCTGGTGGTGCTGGTAAGCTGGGTATTCTTTGCCATTGAGAGCGGCAACGGGGCCATAAATTACCTGTATGTAATGTTTGGGCAGGGCGCGGCAGGGCTGTATGACTCCGCCACGCTGTTCACTTTGTTGGAATATCGGGTGCTGCTGCTCTTTGCGGCGGTGGCGGCCACGCCGCTGGCCCACCGGCTGTCGGAGGCATTTTTCCATGCCACGGGAAGTGGGGTGACGGCGGTGCGCAGAGTGGTTGAGAAACTGGTGCTGTCTCTGCTGCTTCTGGCTTCCATCGCCTATATCGTGGAAGCCTCCTACAATCCTTTTCTGTATTTTCGTTTTTGACTCCCTGGGCATGAGTCCCGGAAGCGCAATCTGGAACCGCTTATGAAACCTGTTGCAGGGCAGTACCCAGTCCGTCGGGTTCATAAAATCCGGTTTGCGGGAGAGAGGTAGATATGAACCTGGAGAATGAAAAATTGCATGCAGGTATGACCGTGGCGCTGCTGGCCCTGGTGCTGCTGGCGTTTACTCTTGCAGATTTGCTGAAGGAGGACCGGCTTTTTTCGGAGATGGAGAGGCGGGTGCTGGCTCAGAAACCGAAGTGGAGCCTGGAGGGCATACTCAGCGGCAGCTATGAGAAAGAATATGAGGCGTATGCCACGGATCAGTTTGTCCACAGAGATACCTGGGTGATGCTCAAGACCCGCATGGATATTCTGCTGGAGAGGAAAGCCATCAAGGGCGTGTATTTGGCAAAGGACGGCTCTTTGATTGAGCAGCATCTGCCCCAGGATTACGATCAGGCCATGGCGGATAAGCGGGTGGGACAGCTGCGGGAACTGACGGAACGATACCCGGAAACCCTGGTGATGCTGGCTCCTACTGCGGACAACATCCAGTCCCACAAGCTGCCTCCCTATGCGGTGTATTATGACCAGAGGCAGTTGCTTTCCCAGGTAAAGGAGGCGGTGGGGGAGGAGCGAGTTATTGACCTGTTTCCCATTCTGGAAGAGCACAGGGAGGAGCCCATTTATTACAGAACGGACCATCACTGGACCACGCTGGGGGCCTACTATGCTTACCTTGAGTGGACCCGGAAGGTGGGGTATCCTCCTCGCAGCTATGATCCTGTAGATCTGCAGACTGTGTCTGATAACTTTCTGGGCACGCTGCATTCCCGCATCAACCTGCCCATGGAGGCTGACAAGATCCAGATATTTCCCAGAACCAACAACCGTAAAGTGAAAATCACCTACGATTTTGCCAAGGAGGATGACAGCTACTATGTTCCCTCCTACCTGGAGGGGAAAAACCAGTATGGGTATTTTCTGGATGACAACCATGCTTTTATAGAGATTGACACGGCATACGCCGCCAACGGCAAGGAACTGTTTATCATCAAGGATTCCTATGCCAACTCTCTGATTCCCATACTGGCTCCTCACTATGAAAAAATATATGTGCTGGATCTGCGCTACTACAACGGAAGCCTGTTTTCTCTGATGGAGCAGTATGTGACCCACAGCAGGGTGAGCGTTCTGGTAGTGTACAACTGTATTCACTTTCTGGAGGATTTTTCCTACAGATGACGACTCTGACCAGGGAGGCGGGGCAGAGAAAAGGGGGGCGGTATGTCAGTAAAAGCGGTTATTTTTGATATGGATGGCGTCTTGTTTGATACGGAAAAGCTGTGTCTGGACAGTTGGATGGCCGTGGCGGGAGAACAGGGAATCCCTGATATGGAACTCTTTTTTCCCAGATGTATCGGCAGGAATGTCACGGACACTCGAAGGCTGTTCGAGGAGTTCTATGGGAATGCCTACGATTACGAGGGGTTTCGAAAACAGGCTTCCGCCTGGTTCCATGATTATATAGAGAAAAACGGCGCGCCGGTGAAAACGGGCGTGCGGGAGATATTGGAGTATCTGCGCCGGGCCGGATACCCGGTGGGACTGGCATCCTCCACTGCCCGGCCTTCCGTGGAGGAACTTCTTGAGCGGGCGGGGATCCGGTCGTTTTTCCGCACGCTGACCACGGGGGATATGGTGGAACATTCCAAGCCCTGCCCTGATATCTATCTTCTGGCCTGCGGGAGTCTGGGGGTGGAGCCGGCCCAGACCATGGCAATTGAGGATTCCCCCAACGGGATCCGGGCAGCCTGGGAGGCCGGCATGATACCCGTGATGGTGCCTGACCTGATCCTGCCGGATCAGGAGATGCGGGACAAGAGCGCCCTGATCTGCGGGGATCTGTTAGAAGTGATGGGGTATTTGGATAAAGGTTTTGAGTAAAGTGATGAAAGAGGTTTCTTAGCAAATCAGGGGAGGATGTACATATGGCTGATTTGGGCATTCCCAGAAATACCATTGCAGTACTGCAAAAATACAATTTTGTTTTTCAGAAAAAGTTCGGGCAGAACTTCCTGATTGATCCCCGGGTGCTGGAGAAGATCGTGGATGCGGCTCAGATTACTCCCCAGGACTGTGTGCTGGAGATCGGGCCGGGCATCGGAACCATGACCCAGTATCTGGCGGAAAGCGCCAGGGAGGTGGTGGCGGTGGAGATCGACAGGGCATTGATTCCTATTTTGCAGGATACCCTGTCCGCTTATGACAATGTGACGGTGCTGAACCAGGATATCATGAAAGTGGATGTGGGGCGGATTGTGGAGGAGCGTAACCAGGGCAGACCCATCAAGGTGGTGGCGAATCTTCCCTATTATATAACCACTCCCATTATCATGGGCCTGTTGGAGAACCATGTGCCTCTGCAGAGTATCACGGTGATGGTGCAGAAGGAAGTAGCGGAGCGGATGCAGGTGGGTCCCGGCACCAAGGAGTACGGGGCCCTGTCCCTGGCGGTGCAGTACTATGCCATGCCAGAGGTGGTGGCCCATGTGCCCGCCAACTGTTTCATGCCCAGGCCCAATGTGGACAGCACCGTGATCCGGCTCACCAGATATCAGGAACCGCCGGTGGAAGTGGCGGATGAGAAGTATTTATTTGCGTTGATCCGGGCTTCCTTCAACCAGCGGCGCAAAACCCTGGCCAACGGCCTGCTGGGGGGCATGGGCCTTCCCAGGGAGCAGGTGGTTGCAGCCCTGGAGGAGATGGGACTGCCTGCCTCCGCCCGGGGGGAGGCGTTGACGCTGGAGCAATTTGCCAGACTCAGCAATCTTTTGAAGAGATAGAGAACAGAGGGCAAAAGCATTCTGCGCTTTTGTCCTCTGCCTGCTTCGTGTGATTTTCCCCAAAGAGATTATATCATAGTTGCTGCCTGCCTTTCCATTTATTTTCAGGCTCTTCAATCTATGTCAATTTGTGATAATTGTACTTTCAGAAGTTACATCAGGATCACTTCTATCATCTGCCGCAGTAAACCATATCCCCGCATTTGCTTAATTTTTGGACCGTATGCAGTCAATATAGCTTGCTGTGCCTTCTTCCTTTAGACCAAATCTTCCATAAATTTGACGTACATCTGGCCGCAAGAAATTTGCAAACACATGCTAATGTCCTCAAGGCAGGTTTTAGTTGCAATTTACAGAATGGTATGTTATATTTTGGTATAAGGGAAGGAGGGGCAAATGATTTTGACATGATCCAATCAAGAAGGAAACGAACAATAACTGGCAATCATGGGATGTATACAATTCTTATCTGAGAATGACTCCTGGATAGCCAGCGAAAAATCGAAAACAAGAGGAGGAACGGAGCGCACTGGCCGTACATGCGGACACGCCGGTGTGTGGAGGAAATCACAGCTATTCCAAGGTTAGAACACTGTATTCAGAGAGTTCGGATGTATCTTCCCATCACCATGATGGGAAACTTTGCTTTTTTTACTATGTGCATGAAAGAGTCCTGGAAAGATGTTCATGCGGGGCAGAGCGGGTAAATAATGTGGATTATGTCGTGCACAATAAATCGGATATAAATGTATAAAGCACACTCTAAGCAATAGGGGGCAGACTTATGGGCAGAAAGAGATATATTATAATACTGTGTATCATTTTCCTGCTGTTGTCCGGCTGTGGGCAGCAGAGAGACAGCGCAGCGTCGGGGCAGGGGGATCCGGTGTCAGAGGAGGCGCTTATGGATGTGGCCGAGACTTGGGATGCGGGTATCACACCGGGATTTGTGCCCCAGGCTGCCTCTTTTTTGCTTGGGGAAAACAATTTATATTTCCTGAACAGGACGGAGGGTTTTTGCGGGGGCGTCTATAAGGTTTCCTTGCAGGAGCCGCAAAACCAGCCAGAGCTGGTTCTGCAGCTGGAGCAGGGCTCTATTGAGGCCATGGTGGTGGACGAAACCCAGGAGCCTGTTCTGACTATAGCGGGCATAAGCGGGGAGGGGCAGCGCTTTCTGGCCTCCTATGGGGCCGACGGAGAAGAACTGTGGAAGCAGGACTGGAATGAAAATTTTTCTGTCGAAGGCCGTAGTCAGGCAATCCTGCGTCTCGTCCGGGGCAAAGAAGGATATTTCTGTGCCATGGGGGAGCAGCGGATCTGGCTCTTTGACAGCGAAGGCTGCGGCCAGGGGGAGATTGTCTGTCCGGGGAGAGAGTATCTGGATCTCTGTGCGGACGGGGAAGGTCAGGTTTATGCGACCTATCAGGATAGCCAGGGCAGGCAGAATATTCTTGCCGGGGTGCAGTATCAGAACCGAAAACTTTCCGGGGAAGTGGAAATTCCCTTTGACGGATCCATGTGGGCAGGCGGGGAAAATGCGCTGCTTATGTGTGGAAACGGATATTTGAGCGCGTATTCGCCGGTCCGGGGGGAGGCTGTTAAGGTTTTGGACATAGCAGCAAACAGACTCCGGAGAAATGAGATACAGGACATAGAGATATTGCCCGGGGGTGAGGCATTGCTGGTGAGTTGGGAAATGTTAAACAATGACGCCCCTGTGACGATCGCCAGATTGTGCGAGGCACCGAGGGGAGAGTTGGCGGAGGAATACGGCACAAAGACGCTTACTCTAATAATGCTGCAGGCGGTGTTGCAGATACAGGAGGAAATGCTGCATGAATTGGCGGCGGACTACCATTTTGCCTGCAAAGAGTATGAGGTAGTGCTGGAGGGCGTAGCCATGGAGGGAGTGACGGATATCTATGAGGCCATGAATACCCGGCTGCTGTCGAAAGAGAGTGCGGATCTGATTGTCCTGCTGGATTATCAGGATATTGAGCGTTATATGACCAAAGGATATCTGGAAGATCTGACCCCCTATCTTGAGAAATCCGAACGGCTGAGCCGGGACAGATATCTCGATTCTGTGCTTCAGTGTTATATGGTGGGAGACGCGCTCTATAGTATACCGGTGAGTTTCAGTATAATGACACTGGCCGGAAGAGCCTCCGAACTGGGAAATGCGCCGGGATGGACGGTGGATGAGTTTCTGGACTGGCTGGAAGAGCATCCGAATGTTCAGGGAAAAGAAGGACTGTCTCAAAGCAATATTTTGGCCTATTGCCTGATGGGTGGAATGGATCTATATTTGGATCCGGAGAGCCGCCGGGGCGATTTCCAGGGAGAGGATTTCTGTAAACTGCTCCAAAGAATCCACAATCTGAAGTTAGATGAAGGGGAGCACTGGGAGGACTGGGGGGAACTGCTGAAGGGGGAGGCACCGGTTCTGGACTGGCTGGGCGTGCAGGGATTCCTTGATTGCGGGCGCACTGAAGAGGAGTATGGGGAAGAGATAGTATACAAAGGATATCCCACCGGGGACGGCGCTCCCTGTTATTTTTTCCAGGGATCCAGTGTGGCGATTCTCAGCAGAAGCGCGGACAAGGAAGGGGCATATGCCTTCTGGGAATACTATCTGACCCATCGTCAGATACCGGAATACTCCTTTTACACCGATATGGAAGCCCTGGAAAAAAGTGTGGAAAGCGCGTCTGATTTATATGTTGCGGATGTGGAAAAGGAGGGTG
>JAAWKU010000095.1 GCA_022797535.1 Lachnospiraceae bacterium
CCCCTGCGGGCCTTGTCAATCACCCTCTTCAGCCGGGCATTGTTGCCGGTCTGCATCAGGGATTTTTCCAACATTCCCTGGTAATAGGGGGATGTGAAGTCCACTGGCTGTTCATCTTCCACCTCCGGCGCGTCATAACCGTCCTGGAGATAGAAACGCACCGCCACTGTGGCCAGGGTCCCCGCCTGGGGGAATTCAAACCGGATCTGGCCGGGAATGTTGTCGTCCTCCGACCACTCACATCCCTCCAACTCCAGAATCCGCTCCATGCCGTCCGCCTGCACCGGCAGGCGCAGCGTAGTTCCCGAACCGTACACATCCCTGTGCCCGTACATTTGCAGGCAAAAATCCGCCGTCAGTTCCCGGTCATCCGCCTCCACCGTGACGCCTATGCTGTGTACCAGCTGCCGGAATCCCGCCGTGGTGGTCAGCAGCCCCAGCATCTCCTCATCTGTAATACCGCCCACCAGCCGGGCGCTGCTCAGCATCCGGCCGTCATTCATATAGAGGAACTGGATCCCTCTCCCGTCCGGCTGGGGCGAGCCTGCCACACTCTTTCCCCGCATAATATAAAAACTTTTTCTCTTTTTTGTTGGGTCCTTTGGAGCCTTCGGTCCTTCCATGATAAATCCTTTCCTGCATTAGCGCACTGCTGCTTTGTTCCTGTTGTTGGGTTCTGTTTAAATTATTTCCTGTCCTGCTACCAGATTCTGTACCGGCCGCTCAGCGCCAGAAACGCGAATATGTACAGGCAGTTGTCATAATACCTTCTATCGCCGGTGCGCAGGGGCAGCTTCCAAAAGCGTTCCACCCATTCCCGGGCCAGTTCGCCCTCCGCCGCCAGGGAGCCCTGGGCGGTGGTGGCTGTGATGCCCACGGGATGCAGAGCCGCGTCCCCGGCCAGCCTGCCGTCCAGTTCATAGATATGATACACGCCTTTCCTGCAATCCTCTATCAAAAACTTCTGAATCCGGTCCGCCGCGGCCCTCTGCCCCGCGTCCACGCCGAACCACTCATAGTCCAGTCCGATATTGGCCACCGTGCGATAAGCATCGCTGTAGAACCAGTCGTGGCGATCCCTGGTCCAGGGAATGGGGCGGCTCATGGGGCTGCCGTCAAATTCCGCGTATTCCGCGTTCAGGCCCGTGACGGGATGGCAGGCCCTGGCCAGATACTCCCGGCTGGCCCTGGCAGCTTCCTTCCAGAAAGCCCTGTCCTCCTCGTCCGCCCACAGGGCGAAAAGTTCATAGAAATGGGGCAGATGATAGGAAGGGTCTGTATGGTCACAGCCTGGCACAAACAGGATCTGATGATTATCCCTGTTCCACATGGGATGGCCCTGGCGGCCGTTCTCCCCCTTGTGCAGGCAGGCCCGGAGAATCTCTCTGGCCTGTTGAGAGTAGTTGAAAATCCCCTCCCCGTCCCCCCATCTGTGGGAAGCAAAAAACAGGGCCATGGCATAGAATTCCTCCCCATCCGGGGCCGGGCCGTTGGCATTCCTGCTGCCGTCCGTGCCGCAGGACCAGGCGAAATACCCCTCGTTCCACCCCTCGGTCATATACATATAAGTCTTGGACCATTTCCAGATCCGGTCAAACTCCTCCTTCATATCCAACTGCACGCACATCATCATGCCATAGGACATACCTTCGGTGCGGGCGTCATTGTTGCCCGTATCCATCAGGTAACCCATATCCTCCCCCACGGGATGGTAGATCCGCTCCTCCTCGCCGCCATAGAAAAAGGTACGCACGATCTCCTCCAGCTTCCGGTCTATCTCCTCCTGGGGAATACCGATTTCCGCAAACATGTTGCGATAGGTTCTGTTTGTCAAATCAGCCATGGCAATGCCCTCCGTTTTTGTACTCTCTGTGAGTAAAAATAGATCCATTCTGATTGTATCGGATTTCCCGGAAAATTTCTCTTTATTACTTGTCATAAGCTAATCAAATATTGCTAAATCCCGACTCCTTTGCCCGTGCCTTTATGCCCTGAAAGTAATTTATCTTTTATTGACCCGCAACTCTCCATGCATTATACTGTATATAAGAATTCCATTCCGGGAGGCAGTTCATGAACATCATACATTTTATCGGCTACAGCGCCGTACACCCCAGTGACTTCCTGTTTGAAATGACCAATGCCCCCGGGCAGTATACCCTGTTGCTGGTATCCACTCCAGTGCATTTCCTGCTGGAGGGACAATGGCAGGAATACCCTGCCGGAACAGCCATGCTCTATGCCCCCGGGCAGCCCATCTGCTACCGGGCCTGCCGGGAGACCTATCAGAACGACTGGCTGCGCTTCTCCTCGGACGACCCGCTGGTGACGCAGTTCCCCCTGATGGGAGTCCCGTTCCCCGTATCCGACACGGCCTACTGCCACAATCTGATCAAACTCCTGACCTGGGAGACTTCCCTGTCCTCCGCTGACAGCGAACTGACCATCTCCCATCTGCTGCAGGTGCTGTTTTTGCGTCTGCGGCAGGATACCATCCGGCGGGAAACCAGCACCCACGCTCCACAACTGCTTCATCTGCACAAAAAAATCTACAACAGCCCCTATCTCCCCTGGAGCATCCGCTCCATGGCGGAGGAACTTCATCTCAGCGCAGGATATCTGCAGATTCTTTACAAAAAAATGTTTGGCGTCTCCTGCATGGACGATGTGATCACCAGCCGCATCCGCATGGCCCGGGAGCAACTTGCCTACTCCGAAAAGCCTGTGGCTGAGATCGCCGATTCCTGCGGATACCGGAACGTGGAGCACTTCTGCAGACAGTTCCGGCAACAGACGGGCCTCACCCCCGGGACCTTCCGCCGCCGCGCTCTGGAAACCCTTGCCGCTCCATTCGACGCAAAAAAGGACGGCTCCCGGGAATTTCCGGAATCCGGCCTTTCTACCGGGCACGCAGTGACAAATTATTATGGCGGTCCGTCCCATTATAATGTGGCAGGTTCCGATTTGCCCTCCGACGTTCTGGACACCCAGGGAAATATCCTGCCTCCGCAGGTGGAGGAAGATTAAGATGACTTATCCCAATCTCACGCCGGGTAGATTCCTGAAATGGAAAAAATCTCCCTGATTATCAAATAGCTTGTAATTTCCTGTAAACTTTTCAGTAAACGGATTTGATATTAAGCCGCCCACATTAAAAATGAATTCATCCTCTTCTTCCGGTAAAATACTTAAAGCCTGAAACGAGATCCACAGTCTAAATGTAAAACCGTCTAAATGATCGTTTATTTCATATTTGACGAATTCATTGTCTGCATTTCTTTTCGTTTCCTGCTCGTCATTTTGTGAAGTCACAATCAGACCATACTTCTCTTCCTCTCCGGAAATGGTATACATTTTATGTATGATGCAGCATTTTTTTACCACTAATATCTCTATGCCATCCTTATCAAACAGATCTCCCTCCCCTGTATATACGCAGCAACGCTTATGATCTACTTTAAGACACACATCCATGCCTTTATCGTAAATTTTTGCCATCAGATGCGCTGCAGCGCCCTCCTCTGCATTCCCAAAGCCCAGAGAAAACTCTTTAGTGAATACCACGCCATCGCCAATCCTCACCAAATCATTTGTATTGCCAACGGCCACTCGCCTCAGATCAGGTATTCGAGACAGCTTTCCCTCAAGAATATCAAAAGGGCTTAATTGTTTCAGGCTGATTACCAACTCATCAAACAGCCACATAAATTTTCCCATTCCATATCTTTCGTACTTTATTTTATTAAGTCTGGAGTAATCACTACATTCCTCCAGCATATTCAGAAACCTGCCGTCAAAAACAGGGCCAAATATTTTGTTGACCAAATGCGCGACAGCTTCCACGTAGCTGACCACCATTAATTTTTTAGACAGGTCCCTCACCGTTTCCCAGTCTATTGCCTGCCCATATTTTTTCACCATCAGAGCAATGTCGCACAGATTTGAAAGATTGATTTTCACAGGATGCCCTAAAATGGAATTATGCAGGTAGTATACCGGCAGATGCTTAAAAAAATGCATCATCAAAAATACAAGATTGTATTCTGTTTTCAGCAAATATGGTTTCAATTCCAGCAAATCCCCTGGCTCGGACTGCTCTATAAAGAAATCCGCAGATTCGGCAAAAGTTTTACCTGCGTTGATTGCGTAACAATGCACTTCAATAGACAACGCAATATTGCCAATCATCTTTTTGTAGCAGCTATGCTCATTGTCAATTTTTTCGCGGTATATTCCGTTTGTTATGTCGTCCCGGCTTATACTCTCGCTTTCATAGCCCAGTTGCAGGATGAAATCGTGTAATTTCAGAAAATTTTTTTCTTCTACCAGGCAGTCAATATCATTGGACTGCCTCAGACTGTAGACAAAGCGACTCTGGGGCGCATGCCCCAGAGCCATTTTTCTTTCATCAACCCAATTGCGTCCAAAATGGAAAGTTCAAGTGATTTTCCTTCCACCTCAAGTCCCCGTTTTGCCTTAATCTTTGCCAGTTTTTTTAGATTCATGCATGCAAATGTAAGCCCGACTTTCATTTCCATCCGAGACTTTCCATACAACTGCGTGTAGCGAAATCCATGGTTTTCTTTTGCTGTCCCAAAGATTCGTTCTATGGTTTCTTTCCTAAGTGAATATAATTCCTTCATTCCAAGTGTCTGACGGATATCCTCGCACTTCTCCATGTATGGTTCCCAAATGTGGCGTGTTACAATTTTCACATGATCTTTGCTTCCCGTACACTGTGCCAGATAAGGACATTCCGCACAGACCATCCCGTAGCTCTTGTATTCCCGATATCCGTCACGATTCGTTGTGCTATAGGTTAGCACCTTATTGTTAGGACAAATATAGCAGTCATAGTACTCATCATAAGCATACTCGTACTTTTTGAAAAATCCCTCCTTCGTCATTGGGCGCTTATAAGGCATAAGCGGTTTGATTCCGTCATCTATCAGAAGTTTTGCGATACCCGGAGTCTTGTATCCTGCATCGGCTATCAGCGTTTCTATTCCAATATCTTTTATCTTATCATACAGCGACTTGAAGGTTCTGCTGTCATGATGGTTTCCGGGGTGAATACTGTAACCGAGAATCCAACCGTTTTTATCACAAGCGGTCTGTACAGCATAGGCAAACACATTTTTATGTTCCCCTTTGCGGAACCATCCGCTTTCAGGATCAGAAGTACTTGTTTTAATTGTTTTTTCTTCTTTGCCACCAGATCCACCAGACGGTGTGCTGTCATCGTCATCATCTTTTTCCTTCAGTGGACGCCTGCCATGTGATTCACGGTCTTCATTGATTTCCTTTTTCAGTAGATCTTCAAAAAACAACGCTTCCTCATGAGCTATGCGCTTTTGCATCTTTTTATTATTGGCCCTGGCTTTTACATGAGTTGCATCCACAAAGACTTCACTTGGATCTATCAGTTTGAACTTATAGCACTCCTGCAGTATATGGGAAAATATCTGTTCAAAAAGGTCCGTATCTTTAAAACGGCGGGTATAGTTTTTTCCAAAAGTAGAGAAATGAGGAACCCTATCCATCATTTCCAAACCAAGAAACCATCGATAAGCTACATTTACTTCGATTTCCTTTACTGTCTGGCGCATGCTTCGAATACCGTACAAGTACTGAATGAATGGGAGTTTTATCAGCATAACCGGGTCCATGCTGGGACGGCCGTTGTCAGGGCTGTACTTATCCACTACAAGATCATAGATGAAGTTCCAGTCAATGGCTTTATCAATTATCCGCAGAAGATGGTTGTGCGGAACCATGTCATCCATACAGAACATTTGAATCTGTTGTCTTTTCTTATCCGCATTCTGAGTCATCATAGAAGCATCCCGCCTTTCTTTGATACTTCCATTATACCAGAAAAGAGTTAAAAAGTCCCGAAAACAAGGGATTTTCCAGCTCTTATAAAAGAAAAATCCGAGGTGCAAACCTCGGACTTTGTCTACAGTCTGAGGCAGTCAATATCATTGGACTGCCTGGAATCCATCTTTTGATATAGGTCCGCCGCAAGAAATATGCCTTTTAAAAATACCAGCCTTAAATTTTCTTTTTCCGCAAAGCTCAACATCTCCTTTATATCTTTCAGATAACAGCTGTTTTTTAGTCTTTGCAATACGCGGGCCTTTTGCGAAATCGAATAGAACTCCCTGTCCAATGAAAGTTGGAGTTCCTCTGTCAGAAACCGGGTATTTGTATTTTGTATTGCCCTTAATATACGCGCGCTGTCGTTCCCATATAAATCTATGAATAATTGACTGATTGTGTTTTCCATGCTTGCTTCATCCTGTCTGTTTTAGTGTGCTGACTCGATTATATCTGGTGAAACTCCGTAGAATAAATTTTCATCGGCAAGGCGGAGGAGGGAGGCGATGCGGTGGCATCGTTGACCGACGACAACGCAGTCCGATGGAAATTTAGTCAAGTTGCATACAGCTTTGCCTGCGATTCAAACAGGAGCCTGTAGATGCCATTCTCCCTATGTATTAATTCGGAATGTGTTCCTACCTCTGCGACTTCTCCGTCTTTCATTACGATAATCTTATCCGCAATCTGACAGATCGGCAGTCTATGGCTCACGATTATCATGGTCTTTCCCCGGGCCATGTTAAATATCTTTTTATATAAATTGATTTCATATTCTGCGTCCACCGCTGAGTTAGGTTCATCCAGAACAACAAAGCCTCTCTCCCGGTATTTCATTCTGGCAAGCGCAACCCTCTGCCATTCGCCTCCCGAGAGCTGATTCCCCTGTATCATTTCAGTATCCAGCTGGTTTTCCAGATGTTCCACTATCTGTTCCAGACCAGCCCAGCTTATTACATCCTCCATTTTTTTTTCGTCAGAACTGTTTTCTGTATCGCTTATAACAATATTATCTCTGAGCGGCAAATCATACTGAAAATAGTTCTGTCCCATAATTGTTGTGTTTGAACGAAGAGACTTCAAACATTTTTTTACAGGCTCAGAATTATACAGGATCTCTCCATGCTGAGCAACGTCGAACCCTAAAAGAATACGTATCAATGTAGTCTTTCCCGATCCATTCTCACCAACCAATACTACTTTCTCACCGGCTTTAACGCAAAAGGATACCCCGTTCAACACGTTGTGAGAGGAATTGATATATCGGTAATACAGATTGTTTACGCTTATAGCCAAAGGACTCTCTAAATTAAAGGCATCCTCTATATACTCGTCCTCTTTGTCCTGCAATTTGTTGTATTCATCAATCATGATTTTCTGCATTGTAAACTGATCGTACTTTTCTACTATTTGCGCAATTATCGCATATATTTTGGTAGTTGCGTAAATGCAGGTCACCGCTTTACCCGCTGACAATACATCCCCATATACCAGTGCGCAATACACTACTGCATTGGCTGCAAAAATCCCAATTTTCAACCATTCTATTCTGTTTCCTTTTTTCTGTGCCCCCTTTATATAATTAAGTTCCTTTAAATTATTCTGCTTCTTTCTGGCGCTGTAGCTGTGAAAAATCCAGTCATATGTGTTGAATAATCTGATCTCCCCCGCATAATTCCTGTTATTAAGCATATTATATATGCAGTCCGTATATCTATTATCTTCTTCCATAGCCCAATAGAATTGCGCGCTCTCTTCCGATATTCCATGTTTTACCCTATACATTACGAAGGCAAGCAGGACTCCCGATATTGCAGGCATAATACCCACTATACCCAAACTGAACATTAACAGGATAAATTGGGGACAAATGGACACTAATTCTACAAGCCGGAAGAAAACCTGCGCAACACCATTTTCCTGGGTTTGGCTGGCGCGATACGCATTGTTTACCCCTTCCCCGGTTTCAATATGTGTTGCACTGGTCCTTGTGGATTTATATAATGCATCTCCTGCCAAAACAAGATCTAATCTCCGCTTTAGATCCGTCGCAAAATATGAATAAACAAAGTAAAACAAATTGGGCAACAATACCGATGCCAAAAAATACAACAATATATATATAGCCTGGATCCTTATGCCCCTTTCCATGACTGAATTGATGATAAGATTGAACGTGCCCAATTCTATCACTGGAAGTACAGAAGAAACCAGCAGGCACATAAATATTATTATTGCCTGTATGGGACCTTGCTTTATCGCAAGAAATGTAATTTTCTTATATGATGCACGCATTACTTCCTCCATTGACGTACCACTCAGATTGCATCTGATACATTTTTGCATAAATTCCATTATGCTCGATCAATTCTTCGTGTGTTCCCATTTCGGCTACTTTTCCGTTACTCAACACTATTATTCTGTCTGCCTGTCTGGCTATTCCCAGACGATGTGTCGCATATATGCATGTTTTTCCTTCTGTCATCTCCTGAAAGTATTCAAAAATTTCCAGTTCCGATTTTGGATCCAATGCAGATGTGGGTTCATCAAACAAATACAATTCCGCATGTTCTTTATTTGCGAACAGTCTGGATATCGCTACTTTCTGCCACTCTCCTCCGGAAAGGTTAATGCTGTTGGTAAATCCTTCCACCAATACCCCCTCCCGGCTGCAAATACCCATTTTATCCTGGAAAAAGCATACACGCTCTGTGCTTTCGCCCAAACTGATATTTTCTTCCACCCCAAAAGGATACCGTACCGGATATTGAAATACCATAGCCACATCCTGCGAATTGTTTATATCCCTTCCTGGAAATTTTACCGTTCCCCTGGCCGGCTTATATAAACCTGCGATTATTTTCATCAGTGTAGACTTTCCACTGCCATTTTTCCCTACCAGGGCTACTTTTTCACCTTTCCTTATACTAAATGAAATATCACTAAGCACATCTCGTCCATTCGGATAGGAGAAACTTAAATTTTCAATATTCAGTTCCGCTATTTCCTCTTCTACGGTCCCTATTGCCCCAGCGTCTGACTCCGAATTGACAAACAGATCAAATTCTTCCAGTTCCAAAAAAGAATAATATATGGATTTAAATGTCATATCAATACTATTGACCGACCCTGCGACAGTAAGGGAATAGGGAATTGTTGCGACGATTTGTCCAATTCCGCCAGAGCCATTACATATCTTTACTATTAAAATTGTATAAATAAAAATTGAGAAAACAGCGCATACCAGATCAATTACATTTTGTGTTACAGCAGCCTTTTGCTTTTGATGATATACATTCTTTAACGCTTCTGTCCATTTTTCCCTGATAAATTGAAAAGAATCAAAAATCCTCGTCTCCTGGGAAAATGCTTTTTCAAAAAACATATTATAGATTCTGTTATACTTCTGCTTATGTATATCCAGCCGTTTACTTTGCTTCAAGTGGATCTTACCGTATAAAACAGATTTTATAATGGAAGGCACAAAGGCCACTCCGCCCCAAATAACAAGAGATTTATCCAGTTGCGCCAGATAGAGCAGATACAGCATTGTACCCAGAACTGCGGCGAATAACCTGAATTGCGAGGTAATTTCATCGTAAAGGGAATGAGTAAGTCGGTTTACGCGTCCCAGCTTCTCTATTTTCCACTTTTCATCCTCAAACAACGTCAGATCAATTGTCCTGATTCTGTTTTCTATCTGTTTTCTGGCTAATAAATCATAATCCTGTCGCAGTTGAAAATGTGCTGCCTGGTTAAATTGGCTCACCTTGATAGAGAGAAATTGCAGCGCAGCATAGAGGCCAATACAAAAAAGCGTAACAGGAAGCCCTCTGATTTCCATAATTCCATTAATGATTTCCGAAAATATACGCGCCATGGCATATGGAATCACCGACAAAAACGCCTCATAAGCCATACATTTCCAGCAGTGAGAGGACTCTCCAAAGCCAACCTTCCAGATATGTAATATTTTCCTTATTCGGGTGCTGCTTCGCATAATATTTTTTCCTCAACAAGTTGAATAATGATTTCTTCCAGAAATATGTGCAAGATAAAAGCACATGTGACATCTCAATTTCTCGAATACTAATTCTAGTGTATTATTATCTATTAACCAACAACGACTTTAATCATTGCATCCCCATATAAGCCGGGTAATTTAATTCTTCCTCATTCATTTCCGTCTTAAAACATGGCTTTAAATCCACATTTGGTATGCCCACTTCCTTTTAATTTCTCTATCCCCTTCACAATAAAGTCGAAACTTCCCTTTCCATTTGGAAACTTACATAAAAAATCATAGAACATGTAAATGCAGCTGGTATTGTTAGTATTTCCAGGTTACTAATTATATAATTCATATCATTGCATCAGGCCTATTTAAAATCCTTATGCACGGTAGTTTTAATACTTTTAATATTATATCTCACCAGGTATATGGTTTTCAACAAAATTTTTAACTTTTAGATATTGTAAATCCAAAATGTCATTTCCTAATATCATTTATAAAAATATAAATGTAATTATTACTACCAATTTTAAATTCTATAAATAATAGTTTGCATGTGAAACAAACCAAAGTCCCACAAATAAGTAAATAAACGCTACAACACCACTGGGTCAAAACAGCAAAAAAGACGCGCCGGAAATTTCTTCCGGCAACGCCTTTTCTCCAAAACTAATCTGTAAACTCTATGGGATAACTCTACTGGATCACCAGCTTCATCTTCACCTGACGGTACGTTTCCCGCAGGTCCTTCTCCTCCGTCAGATCCAGCACAGGGGCCCCGTCAATATCAAAATGCACTCTTCGGATACCGCTGCTGCGCACCCCGTCTGTGCCGGGCCGGGCATGATAGGTATTCCAGATATTGCCGTCCTCATCCGTCACATAGGCATTGTGCCCGGTGCCGTATTCCCCCTCCACGCTGCGGGAGGTCAGGATGGGGTAATTGTTCTTGCGCCAGTTTCCTCTGTCCATCAGGTCCTTCCCCCGCTCTATGACCAGATAACTCACCACATAGGAGGTGTCCACCGCCGCTGCGGAAAAAGTCACATACAGTTTATCTCCCACAGGGAGCGCAAAAGGCCCCTCCTCCACAAAGGTATGATTATTGCCCCAGCCATAATCCGGCTTGGACAATACCACCGGCTCCGAAGCCAGCCGCCAGGGCTCCCGGGGATCCAGCCTGGCGATATACAGCCAGGCTCCCAGATCCTTGGGCAAGAACTGCCGCTGGGACCAGATGACATAGTA
This sequence comes from Lachnospiraceae bacterium, assembly GCA_022797535.1. GTDB lineage: Bacteria > Bacillota > Clostridia > Lachnospirales > Lachnospiraceae > Acetatifactor. The sequence goes on from JAAWKU010000095.1 coordinate 11,141, forward strand.
CGCCCCTTCCCAGAGAAAACAGGTCATGTCCAGGGAAATGGTCTCCCCTGCATGGCACAACTCACTGCCGTCCATCTTCACCACTTTTCTGGGAGCGGACCAGTCCTCCCGGCAGGCAGGATTCCCCCCCTCCCGCAGCGCCATCACATGACTCTCCTCCTCGTAGAACGGGCCCGGCGTGGCGGCGTGGAAGATATACAGCCGTCCCTCCACCTCGTGGAATTCCGGCGCCCAGAGCAGCCCCCCGATTCCCTCATAGGTGTTACTGTCCAGCAGCAGAATCTCCTGGGCCTCCACCAGCCCCTCCAGGGTGTCCGCCTCCCGGATATACAATGTATGATTGTTGTCCGCGTCATTGGTGGCAATAAAATAGTATTTGCCGTTCCAGCGCGTCACACAGGGATCCGCCCGATTAAAGGCCACAGGGAAAGGGAATTGGGGACGATAGATCCGGCCCTCCACCTCCTGGGTTCCCTTGTGAAGCAGATCCACATTCTCCAGATTCCACACAATCTTCTTGCTGCAAAAGGTTCCATCATTGTAACGGGCCACCGCGTTCTGTTCCCGCAGCGCCTGCAGCACCTGCTGCCTCCGCTGTGCCTCGTCCAGATCCTCCCCCAGAGTCACCTTTACCGCTTCGGGAACCTCCACTCCCACATTCACCGGGGACAACAGCTTGCAGCGCAGATACCACGCCTCCTGCTCCCGGATCTCCACAACACAGCTGGGCACTGCACCCTCTATGTTGCCGGCCTCCCGTCCAAGCGCTTCCCGGGAAGTATAAAGGATTTCCCCCAGCATATTTTCCTTGTTTTCCGGATCTATGACACAGGTCAGCAGAGGCTCAAAATCCCCCACGGTCTGCGCCTCGCCCCTTCCTCCCAATATTCCCAGAGGGTACAGCGCCTGATAGCAGATGCCAGTCCTCTCTCCCCAGCATACCAGATAGCAGTTGTGTTTTTCATCATAACGGGCTTCCACCCAGTCCACATACTGTTCGCCCAGCTTTAAAAGCCCCAGTTCCCGATAAGTCACCAGATCCTGCGTAGTCCACAGCAGGATGCAGCCCCGGCTGGATTCGTCATCCTCGCCTTCGGCGCATACCCGCACCGCCGCAACGCCATAGCCGCCGTCCCTGAGCGGGAATATCCAGGGATGAAGCAGGCTCATGGGATTGAGCGAGCCGTCCTGATTCTCCGTGGCCAGGGCAAACAATAC
>JAAWKU010000096.1 GCA_022797535.1 Lachnospiraceae bacterium
GTACGGCAGATGCCACACTCCCTACCCACATTTTATTTGAAACATCATGGGGATTCAAAACGCTCATTGCTTCTTCATATAACCTTTTCCATTCTTTGTCCACTGTTTTGTCCTCCTTAATAAATTCCGATTTGTCCATATCTTTCACGTTTTGATTATACCACTCATATCCTCTGTTTTCCACCATAAAATATAAGGCATAGCAACCGCCATGCCCTATATTTCTTATCGTTCCAACGATTTTTCTATTTTAATTTTTGACTTTCAAATCATTCTGCTTCTCATACAGATTATTGCGCTCTTATACTAACTCCACCAGGAGATTGAATAAGCAGTGAGGAATGCGGGATTCCCTTATTTTGGGCCAAAACTCCATAAATTGTGACGTACATCTGGCAGAAAGCAATTATCAGATGCGCTCTGACTCCGCTTCCCGCCCGTACACATGGCTGCGTTTTCCGGATATGTGTTCCCCGGGATTATGTTCCCCGGATATGCGTTCTACAGGATTGTATTCCACAGGGATATACTCCCAGGGGTGTTCTCCCTGTGTCCCCCATTCTCTTCCCAAGATATCCTCGAAAAGTTTTCTCAGAACAAGTTTCCTCAGTCATAGTCTACCTGCATCAGACACAATCCCTGGGCCGGGGCCGTGGGGCCTGCCTTTTGGCGCTCCCTGGAACGCAATACCTCCTCCACCCGGGCCGTACTCATATGTCCCCACCCCACTTCCAGCAGGGTTCCCACCATAATCCGCACCATATTCTGCAAAAATCCCGTGCCGTGAAAGGTGAAGCGAATATAATCCCCTTCCCGCTCTATGTAAATTTGATCCACCACCCGCACCGTGGACTTCTTCATTCGGGGATTCATGCAGAAATTGCGGAAGTCGTGCTCCCCTCTGAGAAGCAGGGCAGCCTCCCGCATGGCTTCCATATCTGGAGACTTCTCCAACACATACACATATTTGCGGTCAAAAACCGGCTTTATCGGGCCGTCGAAGCAGGTATAGCAATAGCTTTTTCCTGTGGCATTGTACCGGGCATGGAAGCGTGGCCCCGCCTCCTTCACTTCCCGAACCGCAATATCTTCCGGCAGATAACGGTTGAGATACTCCCTGATTTCTTCCGGGGAGAGAACCGTCTCCAGTTCCGCATTGGCCACCATCTGCCGGGCATGGACGCCCGCATCTGTGCGGCCTGCGCCGATGACCTCCACCGGCTGGCCGCACAGCCGCTCCAATACCCCCTCCAGCTTACCCTGGATCGTGTCGTGATCCGGTTGTCGCTGCCATCCGTAGTACCTGCTGCCGTCGTACATGAGGATAAACCTGTAATTCCGCTTCATATGACTTTTCCGCCCCCTCCCATATTAAAGACGTTCCTTCCCGGCTTCCGCTTCCCGAACCGGGCTATGTGCCCGCTGCCTCGCCTGGATAAACCCCTTCTTAATCTCCAGCAGTTCCTCCAACTGCTTTAAGATATAAAATAGCACCGCCCGGGCCTCAAACTCCTCCCGGCTCCGGGGCAGGGGCTGAGTCTGCATATCCCCCAGCAGCACCCATAGCTGCTCCAGAAGTCCTTCCACATTGTTATGGCGATGATATTCCTGCCGGATCTGCTCGAGCAGCCCAGCCACCTGTCCCGCCTGTTTGGGCAGATAGCTGATGCCCCGGATGTTGTCATATACCGCCTGCAGGATCACCGCCTGCTGCTGCCGCATTCGCACATAGTCCAGCTCGTAGGTATCCCTGGAAAAAGGAGCGTTGCCGTAGTTGGCCACGGCGCAGTTCTCCGCCTGCCGCAGCGCCTCCCGCAGTTTGTCAAAACTACTCTCCTCTTCACCGGGGTCCCCCGTCCGGGGTATCAACCCATCCCGAATGTCTCTCCGTCTGCACCCATCCTTCGAGCACTCTTCCTTCGGATACTTTTCCTCCGGATGTTCTTCCTTCGAACACTTTTCCTCCGGATGCTCTTCCTTCGGATACTTTTCCTTCGGGTGCTCTTCCTTGGGATACTTTTCCTTCGGATGTTCTTCCTTCAAACACTCTTCCCCCGAACACTTTTCCTCCGGGTGCTCTTCCTTCGAACCCTTTTCCTTTGGATGCTCTTCCTCCGGGTCGTCCGTAACCTGCGGCGCCGCGTGATATTGGACTTCCCCGGTTTCATCCTGGGCCAGGCAGCAAGCCATATCCCCCAGAATCTCCTTGATCTGCCCGTCCACCTGGTCAGAAACCAGAGTAAACCGCTCCCGGCGGCTCCGCAGATGAAGGTTTACCAGGATACCAAACCCTGTCCCCACCACAAAAAGCAGCACCTCATTGCCCAGCAGGGGAAAAAAAGCCCCCTGTCCCAGAAAATGGCTGGCCAGCACAGAATCCATAGCGATGGCCTCCTGCCAGTTCATCAGCAGGCAGAGCAGCACGAACAAAAACAGAAAAACTCCGAAGGCCCACACATTGTATCCCGCTGTCTCATAACAGACCCAGGCCAGGACCAGGGCGCAGAGAAACGCCAGGGCTCTCTTGCCCGCAGTCTGAAAGGTCTCCAGCTTGGTGCCCTGGATGCTGAGTATGGTGATAATCCCCGCCGTGGTGGCATATTGCAATCCAAGCCCCTCCGCCACTGCGGCGGCCAGCAAGGCCGCCAGAGCGATTTTCAGACTTTTGGCCATCTTTGACGTCAGATCCTTTTTCATCCGCAGCCTCCTCTGTTATCCACAGCAACGCTTTCTGATCTCCAGAACCTTCCTCTGCGCTTCCAGAATCTCCTCCTCCGTCCCATTCCATCTGTCCATGTCCTCGCTGATAAAAGCCAGAACCCGGTCCGCGAGATTGGTCATAAATTTGACCACCACCACCCCGGAAGCGCCGCACATAGCCGCCGTAAAGACATCATTGTCCAGATTGCGCAAAATAATCTGTATCTCAAAATCCCCCAATTTCTCAAATCCTTCTAAAAGGTCTGTGGATCCGGAGTACAGTTTCTTATCCCGATACCGCGCCAGGATCTCTTCCCGCCCGCGTTCCCCGAACATATCCCCCACTGCCCTCTCCCAATAATCCATGCCTATATAGGACGCAAGGATCTCTCTCAGCTGTTCCGGGGACTCTCCCGATACAATGGACTCCAGGCCAGCCACAACCATGGGCCCCTCCGTCTGTCCCTGGGGTAAAGTCCCTGCATAATTGTTCAGCAGAGTCACCACCCTGCCCACATCCGTTTTCTTCATAAGCGCCTGCAGGGTATATCGTATGGCAAAGGGCAAAAACACACTGTCCCCCTGAAAGCCGCCTGCCGCCTGCTCCAGAGCCAGAAGTCCCTGCTGCCTGCTGATTTCACCACACCTCTGCAGATCACCGGCGATGCCCGCCAGCCGAAGCCGATCCTCGTCATAGATGCCCACCCGCTCAAGCTGTTCCTGCCTGCGTCCCACCAACTCGTCTATGGTGCAGTCAAAATAATCCGCCAGCATCCAAAGCATCTCCACACTGGGAACAGCCAGATTCCTCTCCCACTTTGAAACTGCCGCCGGAGTCACGCACAACAGATCCGCCAGTTGCTCCTGGGTCATTCCCTTTGCCGCCCGGAGCGAAAAAATCCTCTTTCCCATGTAATTCCTGCTGTATCCCATACCGACTCCTCTCCGCCCGACCCTGGCGGGCTCTCCTGATTGTTTACTTATTCCAATGCCTGTTTGCTTTTTTCTAACTTTCTTATTTGATTACATATTTGATTTCTAAAGTCTCTTATTCGATCTCTAAAACGTGTTAAATAAATGCTTTCTGCCGGATGGTGGAAATGAATTTACGAACACGCTCTAATAAGCATACAGGAGAAAGTTCTCCAAGTCAAAGGATAAGGAGTCGTGTATATCAACTGCCGGTTCTATTATTCAGCCTGCTGTCCATTCTGCACATAAATCCGCTGGGCCCGGAGCATGGGATATCGAATGGGCTGGTCCCCCTCCAGATTCTCCAGGCCCATATCCACAGCTGTAATCTGATGATTGTCATAAGTGGTGTAATAATATATACCCCTGTCCGCATTGCAGCAGCAGGTGTAAATCGTGATTTCATATTTCCCCTCTTCCACCTCACAGCATCCCCGCTGCTGGTCCACTGAGCCAAGGATATGGAAAAACTGACTGACACTCTCCGCCTCACTTTCGCCGGAGACGGAATTCATCTTCACAAAGGAGGCCCTGATAAAACGGGACTGAGAGGACAGATCCCCGGGAAGCCCCAAAGCGCCCATGCCCCGCCCATAACTCCGCAGGTCCAGTTTGGGGGAAAAACTGTTTACGGGCTCCTTCGCCGATAAATGCATATAGTTGTTAAGTTGGAAAACCTGTTGGTCAAAAGAAGGATTGTTGGTCAGCACCCCCATTGGATTATCATAGATTCGGATACCCTCCCGCACGGACTCCACCGTAATCGCTCCGCTGCGGTCAGCGATGATCCAGTGTAACTGAGCCGGAGGAAGCTGCTCCCGGAAAGCCGTGTCCGTCAGATTAAGTCTGCCCAGCAGTTCCCTGGCTTCCCCCAACGTGGCGCACTGTCCCAGAATCCAGGGAATAAATTCAAACGTGGCCACATTCTCCCGGTCCGGTCGTTCTTTACCGTAAAACGCGTTCCCCACGAAGTTCAGGCCCGCCATTCCCAGGCCCTTCTCATTGACCGCCTCATAGTACAGGGGGCAGCCCTCCTCCACATGGGCTGTGCCAATCATGGCAAAATGGCTTTCCATGGGATCCTGATAGCGGAAAACCAGCGGGAAATGTCGGGGTGTTATGACTATCTCCTCACCGTAAGAAAAGTCGTAATCCAATGTGCGTCCAAAGTAGAAGTCTTTTGTCTGATAGGTTGCCGCTGTACACATTTCCGATTCCTCCTCACCGGATTTTCCCCGCTGTCACACCTCTGTGCCGGCGTCTCATTCCGCCAACTGTTTCGTGTATTTCTCCGGGAAATGATTTTACAGAATAGTTTTAGAGATTATTCCTGTTTATATTCCCCTTTCGCATGGAATTACAAAATATTAAGGATTTTCCCCGTAACCATTATTCACAAGATAGCAAAGACTTGCCGTATACGGCACCGGTTCCCGGAGCCACCAGCAAAAATACTCCACTCCGTAGGTATCGTAATCCAGACTGTACCAGAGGCTTTGGTCCTGACCTGCTGCCTCCTCTGTGGGCGAGGTAAATTTGCTCATGCCCGCCTGGTCAAACCAGGTAAGTTCCTCCAGCGATAACAGCCACACCCTGTCAAGGGTAATCACACTATCCGTCTCCGACAGCGCATTGCCCCTTGTCACAAGTTCCGTCTCCACGATCGCGTCCCGTTCCTCCCGGGTGAAACCATAGAGGAATCCCGATTCCGCCTGATAGCCATTCTTCTTTTCCGCCATGGCTGCCGCCACCGGCGGCTGGCCGGAATAGGCAACCACCTCCGTATCCGCCTGGGACGCCGCTGTCCAATAATTCTGATCGCCGTCGTAGTTATAACGGCCGCTCTCCGCCGCGTCATAGGCCTTCATGGTCAAAATATGGGAGGCAATGAGAACTGCCTGGGTTTCATCCTCAGAAATACGCAGCACCCGCCACGCAATGTCCTGGTCCAGATAACTTCCAAACAGCACCGTCTCTCCCACCTGCAGGGAAACCGGCTCCGATTTACGCTCCATGGCCCCGGACTTTGTCAAGGCAAAACAGATGATCACCCCCATCACCAGCACCGGCTGCCCCAATGATCCCGGCCTTCCGTCCGGCAACGCCTCTGGAGTCCTTACCAGCGCCAGCCCCGGCCCCCGGCATGCGCTCCGGGTCTGCCCCTCCCTCATGGAAGGTTCCACCTCTCCCCGATCCTGGCTCCGACATGCGCTGCCTGGAATTCTCCTCCTTTGCCAGATCCCGGGCAAACGCCACAATATCGGCATAGTCCTCCCAGGGCTTTGCGCTGACCCACTAATGGGTCATCAGAAAATATTCCATGGATTTGGAAAGCGCCACCTCCTAGATTTTATACACCAGAATGGGCGTACCGCCGCTCACCGCATATTCCACCTCCCGCAATACATGGGGCGAACCGTTTGCGTTTCGTGACATCAGCAAAACCATGGCCGCCGAGTTGTCTATGCCGTTTACGATCTCCTCCGCATATTCTTTTCCCGGCCTGATATCCCTGGGCGCAATAAAACAGTTCAGGCCGTTTTTCTCCAGTCGATCACAGATCTGCCCGGCTATGGCGGCGTCCCTGGAGGAATGTGATATAAAAATTTATTTCACATATGTAATTCTCCAACCACTCCACTTCCGCAAAACTGCCATACTGTTTTGTATTCCGATCGCTGCCAATTCTCTTTGCTTCCTCCATAGCTTCATGACTTCGGGTTTAAACTCCAAAAAATTTTCCGTATATTTTTACCTCAAAAGGAATACCTTGGTGTTGGTGTAGTTATAGCCATAAAATGTCCCTCTTTCTTCCTTTGGTCTATTCTACTACATTTGGTTTACATCGTCAAATTGCTTATAAGCCTTTCCAGTCTGAAAGTTTCATACACTCAGAGGCTACTAAACCTGTGTGATATGCCCCTTATACATAGACAGGTATTTGATGTGTGCAGTATAGTGTCGCAATACTGTGCCTATCGCTTCCTGCTCTCCGGCAGCAGCTTTTTCGATTACGTCAATAGGTATCAGCTTCTTAATTACATAAAAATAGCGGCTTTGATTGTTACTCCAAAACCGCCGTTAAGATAACTATATTACATATTTGATGATAGAAATATTTTTTACCTTCTGTCCAACAAATAGGCGCCTAAAAAGCCTGCCGCCAACAACGTTTTTCATTTACCGCTTGCGGATCCCTGGTTATCATATAAATTGTATTATTTAAATAGGGGCTCAATTTCTCTTTTTATGAAATCTATCCTGTCTTTTACTCTTGCAGCAAATAAAGAGGAAACAGCAACCACAATTCTTTCTGCAGGATTAACATATATCGCATTTCCACCGTCGCCTAAAGCTGCATACGAATGTTCTGCCTCATCTATAACCCACCACAAATATAAAAGAATTATTTATATTGGGGATTTTCAAAATTTCCCCGTATTAAGAGACAGGGAAAACTTTTTGAAGAATTTCTCTCAAAACGCCGTCAATTCTGCCCTGTGCGGTGTTGTAGGTAGTGAAAGGACTTACCAGAGAGTTTGGGATACGTCTCGCCTGCCGGCTCAGTCGGCATAAAACGGTTGCCACTGGCGACCAACGCCCCAACAAGCAAAATCTGTCCGGCCAGCCGCAGGCGAAAACGGGCAGATTTACGGAATAGGCGAACGGGAAACAGGTACAGAAAGTAGACATTGTTTTCAACTTTGTAGGAGAAGTCAATTTCCTGTCTGCTACACAACCGAAACGGTAAGATGCATAGGAACGCAAAAAGACGGTACAGCCCTTGTAATCGGGGCTATACCGCCTAATCTGAAATTACTTCCCTCTAACCGTAAACTTTTGATTTTGTTGGCCTTTTGTCCATTTCCCGCCGTTCTTCCTACAGGTCATAAGGAGTAACCTGGTAAACGTAATAATTCAACCAATTGCTGTACAGGTTGTTGCTGTGAGACCGCCACTGCAGCAGAGGGCGTTGACCAGGGTCATCTTCCGGATAATAATTGTAGGGCACATGAATGGGCAGACCCTTGTCCAGGTCCCGGCGGTACTCATTGTGCAGAGTGTAGCGGTCATACTCTGGATGGCCGTTGACAAAGATCTTTTTTCCACCCTGGGCGATGGCCAGGAATACGCCCGCTTCCTGGCTCTCCGCCAGCACTGTCAGTTCCGGACAGGCATGGATGGCCGCCGCCGGAGTCTCGGTGTGACGGCTGTGGGGAGCCATAAAAAGATCGTCGAAACCCCTTACCAGCGGAATTTTCCGATTGGAAACCCGGTGGGAATACACCCCGAAAAGTTTCTCAGGCAGCTTGCGCTTATTGATGCCGTAATAGTGATAAAGCCCCGCCTGGGATCCCCAGCAGATGTGCAGGGTGGAAGTCACATGGCTCTCCGCCCAGTCCATGATCTCGCAGATTTCCTCCCAATAGTCCACCTCCTCAAAGGTGATATCCTCCACCGGGGCTCCTGTGATAATCAGGCCATCGAACTTCTTCTCCCGTACTTGGTCCAGCGAAGTATAAAATTTGTTCAGGTGATTGGCCGGGGTATTGATGGAAATATGGCTCTTCACATTCAGAAAAGTCACATCCACCTGCAGCGGCGTGTTGGACAGGGCCCGCAAAAGCTGCAGTTCCGTATCTTGTTTCACGGGCATGATATTCAGGATCAGGACCTGCAGGGGCCGGATATCCTGATGCATGGCCCGGTTCTCATCCATCACAAATATATTTTCATTTTCCAGGATCTCCTTTGCAGGGAGATCGCTCTGTGTCTTTATGGGCATAACTCTGCACTCCTCTCCTTGTTTCTTACCCGAAACCTTATCTTTTTATGTCTGTCTTTTCTGGCTTTTTTACTGATTTTCTTTTACTGACTTTCTTTTCCCTCTATAAATATTTTGCCATAAAATCCTCTTCTGTCAAGATGGGGATGCCCAGTTCTTTGGCCTTTTTGTTTTTGGAAGAGTTGGAAGCGATGTCGTTGTTTACCAGGCACTCCGTCCTGGAGGTCACGCTGCCCGTTACTTTACCGCCCCGCTGTTCGATCAGATCCTTCAGTTCACTGCGGCTTCCAAAATGGTTCAGGCTTCCCGTAATGCAAAATCCCTTGCCAGCCAGATTCTGTTCCGCTGCAGTCTGCACTGCCTGGATGTGCAGTTCCTTCATCAGGTTCCGAAGCCGTCGTAGATTCTCCTCTCCCTGAATGTACTCCACAAAGGCGGTGGCAATCACCTCTCCCACCCCCTCGATAGCGCTCAGTTCCTCCACATCCGCCTGCAGCATCTGCTCCAGATCATAATCAAAATGTCTGCACAGCATCTTGGCATTGGCCACCCCGATATTGGCAATGCCCAGGGCATAGATCACCTGGGGCAGAGTGGCTTCCCGGGATTTCTCAATACTGCTCAGTAGATTCTGGCAGGATTTTTCCCCAAACCCCTCCATGGAGGTGATCTCCTCCCGATAACGTTCCAAATGATACAGATCCGCAAACTCATGCAGGAAACCGCTGCTCAGAAACTTTTCCAGAGTGGCCTCGGACAATCCTTCAATGTTCATGGCGTCCCGGCTGACAAAGAGGGTAAAAGCCTTGATCTTCTTGGCATCACAGTCCTCGTTCACGCAGTACAGGCTCTGGGCGTCCGCCACCTGGCGGATCTCTGTCCTGCCGCCGCAGACAGGGCAAACCTCCGGGATCTCCACATTGTCGCTGCCTGTCAGATTCTCCGCAATCTGCGGGATAATCATATTGGCCTTGTAGACCGTGATCCGATCCCCAATCCCCAGCTTCAGTCCCCTCAGGATGCTGATATTGTGCACCGAGGCCCGGCTCACCGTGGTCCCCTCCAGTTCTACCGGCTCAAAGATTGCCACCGGATTGATCAGTCCTGTCCGGCTGGGGCTCCACTCGATCTCCTGCAGCGTTGTCTCCCGCAGTTCGTCCGCCCACTTAAAGGCGATGGAATGCCGGGGGAATTTGGCCGTCCGGCCCAGAGACTGCCCGTAAGCGATATCCTCGTATGTGAGCACCAGGCCGTCCGAAGGAATCTCATAGGTCTCCACCCGGTGAGCAAAATCCTCCACGGCCTCCAGGATATTGTCCTCCGTCACTGTCACTCTCTGCACCGCCTCAAAGCCCTGCTCTTCCAGAAAGGCAAACTGGGCTTCCCTGGAATTGCCGAAATCCGCGCCCTCGGCCCGCACCAGATTGAATGCCACAAACCGTACCCGCCTCTGAGCGGTGATCTCGCTGTTAAGCTGCCGCACGGAACCGCTGCACAGGTTCCGGGGGTTCTTGTACCGGGCTTCCGCCTCCTGGATCCGGCTGTTGATCTCCTCAAAATCCTGGTAACTGATCACTGCCTCCCCCCGCAGCACCAGTTCCCCCTGAAATCCTATATTGAGAGGCAGATTCACAAAAGTCCTGGCATTGCCTGTGATGACCTCCCCCACTTCACCGTTGCCCCGGGTTACGGCTTTTGCAAGTTTTCCGTCACGGTAAGTGAGCACGATGGTCAATCCGTCCAGCTTCCAACTCAATATTGCAGGCTGTCCCTGCAGCCAGGAGCGCAGTTCCTCCCGGTCCTTGGTCTTGTCCAGGGAAAGCATGGGAGCCTCGTGGGCCTCCTTGGGAAGTTCGTCCACTGCCTCATACCCCACATGTTGTGTGGGGCTTCCCGCCAGTATGATCCCTGTTTCCCGTTCCAACTGCTCCAGTTCGTCATAGAGCCTGTCGTACTCATAATTGCTCATGATCTCCTGATCCTGGGCATAGTAGGCTCTGGAAGCCCTGCTTAAGAGTTCTGTCAATTCCTTGATTCGATCTGATTTTTCTGCTGCCATGATATATTTCCTTTCTTTCCCCGCTCAGCCATGTCTTCCGTTTTACCGAAAAGTTCTTACAGCGCAGATCCTTTTCCAAGATCTCCGCCCCATTGCCCCTGCCCCGTTATTTGACCGCTTCCACTGCCTTCACAGCCTCAGGATCCGGGACATGTCAGTCCCGCATCCCGATAGAGCTGTTCCAGTTCCCGCCCCTGCACTTCCCGGTATTGTCCCGGGGTCAGATGTTTCAGCCCGACCTGCATGATTCGGATACGTTTCAGCTGACGCACTTCATATCCGCAGGCCTGACACATTCGCCGAATCTGGCGGTTCAGTCCCTGGGTCAGAATGATCTGGAAGGTATATTTGCCTGTCTGCCGAATCTCGCAGGATCTGGTGGTCTGCTTTAACTCCCGCAAATATATGCCCGCCGCCATTTGTTCCAGAAACTGCGGGGTTATTTCCTTGTTCACTTTAACGGTGTATTCCTTTTCATGCCTGTGGGCTCCCCGCATAACCGCCTCGATCAGATCTCCGTCGTTGGTCAGCAGCAGCAGTCCCTCCGAGTCCTTGTCCAGGCGGCCCGCATAAGTGACCCGCACCGGGTATTTTACATAGTCGTTGAGAATCTTAGCGGCATGTCTGTCCTGTTCCGTGCAGGTTACGCCCACCGGCTTATAAAATGCCAGCACCACTTTTTCCGGTCTGTCCTGTAGCAGTTTCCCATTCACCGCAATATTGTCCCGCTCCGTGACTTTGCGGCCGGGCAGGGCAGTCTGTCCGTTTACCGCAACCCTCCCCTGCTCGATCAGCCGGTCTGCCTCCCGCCGGGAACACACCCCATGATCCGCCAGAAATTTGTTCAGCCTTACCGCTGCATTCCTATCTGTTTGGCTCACCAAGCCTGTCTCCTTTCCGCACACCGCAAGGCCATGCTCACGCCACAGGCCAAGTCTACTCCACAGACACTACGTCACAGGCACACCCACGTTGCAGTCCTTACTTACGCCACAGACCTTATCCACGACGCAGGCCTTACTTACGCCACAGACCTTATCCACGACTCATGCCTTACCCATAACGCAGGCCTTACCCACGACGCAGGCCTTACTTACGCCACAGACCTTATCCACCACTCATGCCTTACCCATGACGCAGGCCTTACTTACGCCACAAGCCTTATCCACGACGCAGGCCTTACCCACCCTATGAGCCTCGCCTGCGCCACGCCCGTGATCCGCATCACTCCATATCCATAAGCGCCGCGTCCACTCTTTCCTCCTGCATGTCAAGGGCGGATGCCCAGGGTTCCATCTCCTGCATCAGCCAAACCTCCGGAATGTTCTCTCTCTCCCTCAGTCCATCCTTGGCAAGCCGGTCGGCCAGTTCGTTGTAATACACATTGGTGTGGGCTTCCACCTTGGTGAAACGCATTTGAATGCTGTCCATCCACCGCCGCATGGATACCGCGTACTTTTGGGTCAGTTCCGTCTTGCTCTTCCATGCGCCTGTGACCCACTTTTCGATCCCCTCATAGTCATAGCGCAGTTCAATCCGTGGGAAGCCGTTCTTGATAGCCCATCTCACGGCGAACATGGCCCCCAGCATCTCTCCTGACACGTTGCGCAGACTGGCGG